>NZ_JCAKNA010000021.1:0-47454 GCF_059515885.1 Acinetobacter sp. FY683
GAACGTAATAAGCCACACGTTAACGTGGGCACAATTGGTCACGTTGACCATGGTAAAACTACTTTAACAGCTGCAATTGCAACTGTATGTGCTAAGAAATTTGGTGGCGAAGCGAAAGACTACGCTGCAATTGACTCTGCACCTGAAGAAAAAGCACGTGGTATTACAATTAATACTTCACACGTAGAATACGATTCTCCAATTCGTCACTACGCTCACGTAGACTGCCCGGGCCACGCGGATTATGTTAAAAACATGATTACTGGTGCTGCTCAAATGGATGGCGCGATCCTTGTATGTGCTGCGACTGATGGTCCAATGCCACAAACTCGTGAACACATCCTTCTTTCTCGCCAAGTAGGTGTTCCATACATCGTTGTATTCTTAAACAAATGCGACCTTGTTGATGATGAAGAATTACTTGAATTAGTAGAAATGGAAGTTCGTGAACTTCTTTCTACTTATGACTTCCCAGGCGATGACACTCCAGTTATCCGTGGTTCTGCTCTTGCTGCGCTTAACGGTGAAGCTGGTCAGTTCGGTGAAGATGCAGTTGTTGCTCTTGTTGAAGCTCTTGATACTTATATCCCAGAGCCAGAGCGTGCTATCGATCTTCCATTCCTTATGCCAATCGAAGATGTATTCTCTATCTCAGGTCGTGGTACAGTAGTAACTGGCCGTGTTGAGACTGGTATTGTACGTGTTGGTGAAGAAGTTGAAATCGTTGGTATTAAAGATACAGTTAAAACAACTGTAACTGGCGTAGAAATGTTCCGTAAACTTCTTGACGAAGGTCGTGCGGGCGAGAACTGTGGTGTTCTTCTACGTGGTACTAAGCGTGAAGACGTTCAACGTGGTCAAGTACTTGCTAAACCAGGTGCAATCAAGCCGCATACTAAATTCGACGCAGAAGTATACGTACTTTCTAAAGAAGAAGGTGGTCGTCATACTCCATTCCTTAACGGTTACCGTCCACAGTTCTACTTCCGTACAACTGACGTAACTGGCGCTATCGCTCTTCAAGACGGCGTAGAAATGGTTATGCCTGGTGACAACGTAGAAATGTCAGTAGAATTAATCCACCCAATCGCAATGGACCCAGGTCTACGTTTTGCGATCCGTGAAGGTGGTCGTACAGTTGGTGCTGGTGTAGTTGCTAAAGTAACTGCATAATCGCTGATTGTGTGAAAAAAGCGCCTCTTTGAGGCGCTTTTTTTATATTTGAAAGAATAAAGAAACTTAGTGTTTCGCATCTAATCTAAAATTAATTATACTTTCCATTGTTTTAGTTTCTAAAGTACGAATGATGATTCGTTTAATGCAAGTTGCTGATGTGGATGCAGTCACGCAGATTGAAAATTTGGTACAAAGTCATCCATGGACTAAAAAACAGTTTTTAGAGTCTGTTGAGTCATATCAAAGTACAGTCTATGAAGAGAATGGACAGGTAGTTGGTTTTTGTATTTTACAACCCGTCTTGGATGAAGCTAATTTATTATTAATGGCTGTACACCCGAGTAAGCAGGGTAAAGGTATTGGATTTAAGTTATTAGATTATTCATTGAATCATTTAAAGAATAATCCTATTCAAATATTCTTAGAAGTCCGAGAAAGTAATTTATCTGCAATAGCACTTTATGAAAAATCTGGATTTCATCAAATTGATTTAAGAAAAAATTATTACCCTAAAGGTAATGGTGAAAAAGAGCATGCTGTTATTATGGTGAAATCATGCAGTGATGATTTTGCAGCATTATTCAAATCATAATAGATAGAGTCATCATCATTTATTTAATAATAGAGTGATTCCAACCTGTTGGAAGTATATTCATAAGTGAATTTCCTAGGTTTTGTATTTCATCCTTGGTTAATGTGCGGTTGAGTCGTCGCCATTGACCATCTAGCATTAAGTCGAGTGGGATAAATTGAGACTTATAGTTCATTTTATTGGAGTGTGGCACCCAATAACCTAAGTAGAGATACTGTAATCCTAAGCTACGTACATATTCAATTTGTTTTAAAATTGCAAAAGTGCCTAAAGAGCGTTTGCTTTCGTTAGGATCAAAAAAAGTATAAACAGCAGATAAACCATCATCGAGTTGGTCGCAGGTAGAAACAGCAATCAATTTACTATTCAGACGAAATTCAATAAAAATACTATCTGTGCAGCTAATGACTAAAAATTTTTCGAATTGTTCGTGAGTTGGTGGGAACATATCGCCATCGGAATGACGTTCACGAATATATCTTTCATAAAGTTCGTAATGTTCATTTGTTGCTTCATGTGTTGAAATAATGTTGATTTTTAGATCTTGATTTTTTTTCCAAGCTTTTTTCTGAATACTATTCATCTTAAATTCTTGAGCTGGAACTCTTGATGATATGCATTGGCGGCATAAATGACATTCAGGGCGATAAGTAAAATCACCACTACGTCGAAAGCCTACTCTAGATAGTTCTGAAAGTGTGACAACATCAATTTTATGAGTAGGGTCTAAAAAAACCATACGTGCAGTTTTACTGGGTAAGTAACTGCAACTATGTGGTGGGGTAATGTAGTACTGCAATTCATTGAGTAGGGATTTCGGTTGATACGAATTCATAAAAGATCCCTCTTAATTATCATTCGAATAAGTGTAAGTCGTTATTCAGTGCTATTGTTTTACTTGAAAATACACTGTCTTTATATATTTGCCAATCTATTTGAGGTTGCTTTATCACTTCTTGTAAAGATTTTAAATAATCTTGGCGAGAAAGTGTGCCTGCACCAAGACTAAGTAGGTGATCATTGACCAATTGGCAGTCAATCCATGGTAGTTGATTTTGTTTGCCAATCAGCATGAGGACATAAAATGCCATTTTTGAAACATCTGTTTTAGTGCTAAACATCGATTCACCAAAACATCCATGTCCAATATTTACGCCATAAAGTCCGCCAACTAGCGTTAAATTATCCCAAATTTCTATGCTGTAGGCATAACCTGCTTTAAAAAGTTCACAGTAAGCGTGAATAATATCCTCACTAATCCATGTTTCTTTTGCATAACTGCGTGGAAGTGAGCAAGAACGAATGACATCTTCAAAAGCGTGATTTACTTTAATTTGATAATCAAACTTTTTCA
Organism: Acinetobacter sp. FY683; assembly: GCF_059515885.1. Lineage (NCBI taxonomy): Bacteria > Pseudomonadati > Pseudomonadota > Gammaproteobacteria > Moraxellales > Moraxellaceae > Acinetobacter > Acinetobacter sp. FY683. The sequence continues at coordinate 3,123 of NZ_JCAKNA010000021.1, forward strand.
TATTTCTAATAAGTGATTTACTTGGATGATAATGCTTGGGATCAATAATACAACGAGGTTCAGGGCTCCACCAACAAATAGGTTCTCCCTCTGAGAACCATGGAAATAGTCCGTGAGTATAAGCTTCATAAAGGGTAGATGCTGATAAGTCAGCACCTATACAAATTAATCCTTCACCTTCGGGATCGACTTCAACTGGATTGGGGAAAATAAACTGCGAAGGTGGGAGCATAAGGGGATCATCTACAGAACCAGTCTTTATATTAGCCGATCTTGTAGATGATGTTAACGTTTAAGCGAAAAGCTTTAATTGTTCTGCAATTTTTAGTTTGTCTGAATCAATGAAAGTTTGTGCTTTTTCTTGCACAATTTTGAGACTTTTTGCTGTGTCCGAAACAGTATTTCCATTTTCATCTAAAACCAATAGGTTAAGTTGAGCTAATGTTGATAGTGCGAAAGTCGCAAATTGCTTAGCTGTTTTCATGTTTTCTAGGAAATATGCACGATAGAATAATTGACTCAAATGATCTACAGGTATGCCAATGCCCGAGTATGGGTTTGAAATAATGGAGTAATTACTATGGAAACTCGATTGTTCTAGAAAATATTGATTGAGTCGTTGGCATTGTTGAATCGTTTGTTCAGTAGGCTTATCTAGGCAAGGTTGCATGAAGCCTAAATGACATAGAACGGTCATTGCATTTAAAAGTTTATTTGATGGAATATTAAGCTCAGTTTGGACTTTTTCAAAAGATATAGGCACATAATTATTCTTTTTAAAATGCTCCGCTAAAGGTTCATAAATTTCTGGAATTAGGTTGAATTCACCCAAATAACCAGCGATTTTTTTGGGAATATGATGCGGTGCGGTTAATAAAACAAATGATATTTTTTTCATTTTTTCGATCACTTGATTCATCGTTAAAGTATTTTTACCACGAATAAAAAGGTCACGTCTAAATTGAGAATTCGTGAAATAATCACGACATTGTTCTTTGAACACAGGGTGTTCAATAGCATTTAAGAATTGTTGATGCTCCTCACTAAAGTTAATGTTATCTAAATGAGAGTTTAAATCTGTTGAGCCTGCATAGCTAAGTTTAACCGCCTCTAAAGTATGCATGACTTGTTGGAATGAAAAACATTGCCAATCTTGGTTTAAATATTCATGAATTAAATAGTTTGGATTTTGGTTTTTAAGCTCGAGCACTTTATTAATTGCATTTGGGTTTCGTTTTGCAAAGTTCGGTTCTAATTTAAGTAAAGCTTCGCTAAAGTTGAGTGAATCTTTAACTTTTTGTAGGGGGTTATGGCTTTTGCTATTAAATTTGAAATGGCTATGAAATAACTCTCGAATAGGCATATTTGCAGCCCAACCAGTAAGGCAGTTATAGCTAACATACACAATACCGCTTGGCTTTAAATACTTACGAATAAACTTCAGAATAGTGGCTTGGTTTTCGTGACTAATCCAACTCCAAATACCGTGTAAACTTATGCTATCAAATTGTGGTAAGTCGGTATTAAGCAACTCCTCAAAACTAGAATCATAAAAATGATGCTGGATACCTGTTTTTTCAGCCAACATGTTGGCATGAGCAGCATGAGCAGGATTAAAGTCGGTACCATAAAATATACCAGTTGATGATGCGGCATGTAGGTTTAAGCTAACTCCTTGACCAAAGCCAAGTTCACAATGTGTTTGATTTTCATTGTTTTCTAATGTGTTTATTCCATTTAAAAGTAAACAAAATTTTTGATAATTTGGGCTTAAATCTTTGTAATAGCCATAGGTATAATTTACTTCGGTTTGATAGCCATCAGTCCAATTTGTTGTCATTATAATTTCCTAATGTTATTTATTTAGTTATCTTTTTATAAAGTAATTTATTTTTACAAAAAAGAAAACCACCAATAATGGTGGTTTTTTATGCTAAGTGATTGATTAAATGATTATTCACCTAAAGCATCAAGGTATTTTTCAGCATCTAAAGCCGCCATACAGCCTGAACCTGCCGATGTAATTGCTTGACGATAGATACTATCTGCAATGTCACCTGCAGCAAATACGCCAGGAATTGAAGTTTGAGTTGCATTACCTGCCGTGCCACTTTGTACTTGGATATAACCATCACGAAGCTGTAATTGACCATCAAACATTTCACTGTTTGGTTTGTGTCCAATAGCAACAAACATACCTGTTACATCAATATTTTGTGTTGAATCATCTTTTGTAGACTGAAGACGTACAGACGTTACACCTGTGTTATCACCAATGACTTCATCAACTTGGTGATTCCAAATAATGCTAATTTTACCTTCTTTTTCTTTTGCAAAAAGATGGTCTTGTAAAATTTTCTCTGAACGTAAAGTATCACGACGGTGAACAAGTGTTACGTGAGATGCAATATTTGAAAGATAAAGAGCTTCTTCAACAGCAGTGTTACCACCACCTACAACCATTACTTTTTGGTTTTTATAGAAGAATCCATCACAAGTTGCACAAGCACTTACACCTTGACCCATGAATTTGGCTTCAGACTCTAAACCTAAGTATTGTGCAGTGGCACCTGTACAAATGATAAGAGCATCACAAGTGAATTCTTCCATATCACCTTTAAGTACAAAAGGACGTACGCTTAAATCAACTTCGTTGATATGGTCATATACAATTTCAGTACCAAAACGCTCAGCATGGGCTTGCATCTGTTCCATAAGTGCAGGACCTGTTAAGCCTTCAGCGCCACCTGGCCAGTTATCAACTTCTGTAGTCGTTGTTAATTGACCACCAAGTTGTAAGCCAGCAATAAGTGTTGGTTTAAGGTTTGCACGAGCAGCATAAACAGCAGCGCTATAACCGGCAGGGCCAGAACCAAGAATAACCAAACGTGAGTGACGAGCGCTCATCTGTTGAATCCTTTTTTATTTAGAAATTTGTGAAATTATACGTGAAACTGTATAACAGTTGTGTGAGATTAAAGTCGATATTATTGATCATATAAATCGATTTGAACTATATAGAGAATGTTAAAAACATACTCACATTATCTTGCATCTTTTTTTTGTGAACAGGTGCATAATATAAAGTTAATTATCTGCATACTCGAATTGGGTTTGCGACAAAAAATACGATGAATAATTGGTTACAGGATAGTATATGACAGCGGTGTCGAGTGCGTATGCACAACGCTTTATAATCACATTATTTTTAATCTCGTTTGGGATTTATCTGTTCCTTGCAACAGTAACATATACACCTTTTGATCCGGGTTGGATGCATGTTTCTAGTGACACGCAAACAGTTTCGAATGCAAGTGGGGTAGTTGGGGCTTGGCTTGCAGATTTGTTGTTCGGCTTTTTGGGCTGGGCAAGTTTATTAGTGCCTTTATACTTTTTTATTGAGGCAATTCAATTATGGTGGCCAAGAAGCTTTTTAAATAAGCCATTTCGTTATGCCGCCCAGTTTTTTATTATTCTATCGACATCAAGTATTTTGTATCTATTTTGGAATGTTCCTGCAGATACGCTTGAAAATGCTTCAGGTGGCATAATTGGTTATGAGTTAGGTCGAAGCCTTTCTGCACTTTTAACCATTTATGGTGCTAGTCTATTTTTAATTGTGTTCTGGTTGGTTTTATTTACACTCGCGTTTGGTGTGAAGTGGAATAAAACATGGAGCACAATGAAAGCAACTCCTGCTTATTTACAAGATTTGTTTTATAGAAAAGTACCAGAGGCAGACACTCATTTTAATTCGAAGCCTATTCAAGAAAATGAATCTACAACTTCAACGCAATTAGAATCTAAACTCATTAAAGCTGAAGCAGTACCTTTGGCGACTGTTGCTACATCTGTGGCAGCGCATGACCATGTTGCCAATCGTTTATTTGACGATATGGTAGATCGTGAAGCACGAGAAGATCATATTCAACATGAGCAACAACAAGATCAAACACACTTTTCTCAATTTACTCAAGATGATGAATTAGAACTTGAACAAGAGCTTGAAAAAGCACATCAACTTGAACAAGAACGGAATAAAGTTGTTGAAACGGGTGATGTCTGGCGTGCTATTCATGATGATTCAGAACAAAAACATAAAAATGATATCAATGAATTATTAAAAGCATCTCAAGATATTCGTCAGGGTTATGAAACTTCTGTGCAGCCAAATACTCAAGTTGATGATTATCAACCAACAGTAAACAAGCAAAACATTAATTGGGATGATGATGAAATTTTCGATGAGCTTTTAGCCGTTGTACCAAGTGCAAAAACAGCAACAGATGTACATACGCCATTTAATCATAGCGAAAATGTGAGTCATGTAGCCGTAGATGTAGACAATGTTGCAAGTCCTGCTGTTGCAACCGCAACACTACAAGCAGCTTCAGCTGTAGCCCCAACAGTTACACCTACGCATATTTCTTTTGATGACTTAGATGATTTCTTACTTGATGAAGCGAATGAAGTTAAACCTGTAGAACCGCAAGGTGCTGCGACAACTACAAGTAGCTACGCTCAATCTTCATCTTTTGTAAATGCAAAAATTCAAACGCAGGTGCAAGCACCAGTTTCATTACTTACAGATGATGAAAAGCAGTTAATTAGTTCAAATAAAGATGCATTTCGTGAAGCTTGGCAAGATACAACAGGTGTTGCTGAGCAAGATGAGCTTGTAGAAGATGATTTTGATTTAGATGCACCTTTAACAGATGCATTTGGTCGACCAATGTCACGTGCAATGCAAGTGGCAGAAAAGCGCCGTGATTTACCAACGCTTCCAGGCTTGGAAATTTTAGACAAAGTCGATCCGAATAAAAAAGTAAATTTTACTGCGGAACAATTGGCACGTTTATCTGAATTACTCGAAATTAAACTTCAAGAATTTAACGTTAAAGCTAAAGTTATTGAGGCGCAACCAGGTCCTGTTGTTACACGTTTTGAGCTTGATTTAGCACCAGGTGTAAAAGCCTCTAAGGTCACCAATATTTCACGCGATTTAGCACGTTCTATGTCAATGGCATCGGTACGTGTAGTCGAAGTTATTCCGGGTAAACCCTATATTGGTATTGAAGTGCCAAATAGCACACGTGAAATGGTGCGTTTAATTGAATTACTTGAAACACCCGCATATCGTGATCCAAATGCCTTATTAAGTATGGCAATGGGTAAAGATATTTCAGGAAATCCTGTACTTGCCGATTTAGCTAAAGCACCGCATATGTTGGTCGCAGGTACAACGGGTTCGGGTAAATCAGTTGCTGTAAATGCAATGTTATTGTCGATGTTATTGAAATACACGCCAGAACAATTACGTTTAATTATGATCGATCCGAAGCAGCTCGAGCTTGCGAACTACAACGATATTCCACATTTGTTAACACCAGTTGTGACAGATATGAAAGATGCAGTTAATGCATTGAATTGGTGTGTAAATGAGATGGAGCGACGTTATAAGCTCATGTCTTTAATGAAAGTACGTAAATTAAGCGATTTTAACCGTAAAATTGAAGATGCCATTGCGAGTGGTGAAGATTTAATTGACCCAACGTGGAAGCCTGACGACACAGCAACGATAAATCGTGCACCACGTTTACAACCTATGCCGTTAATTGTGATTGTTGCCGATGAATTTGCAGATATGATTATGCAAGTAGGTAAAAAAGCAGAAGAAATGATTACACGTTTGGCGCAAAAATCTCGTGCGGCAGGTATTCATTTATTACTTGCGACACAACGTCCAACGGTTGATGTTGTAACAGGCTTAATTAAGGCAAACATCCCAACACGTGCGGCTTTACGTGTAAACAGTAAACTCGATTCACGTACTATTCTTGATGCAGGTGGGGCGGAAGACTTACTTGGTCATGGTGATATGTTGTTCCTTGGACCTGGTAAAATTGAGCCTGAACGTGTACACGGTGCATTTATTTCAGATGATGAAGTGAACCGTATTTGTGATGCTTGGCGTGAACGTGGTGAACCAAATTATGTCGATGAAATCTTAACACCATATGATGAAGAGCCAACATCGCGTGGCTTTGAAGATGGTGATGGTGCATCTGATCGTGATGCTTTATATGATCAATGTGTCTCCTTTGTACTAGAAACACGTAAAGTTTCGACATCTTCCTTACAGCGTAAATTTAGCTTGGGTTATAACCGAGCTGCACGTATTGTCGACCAAATGGAAGAAAGTGGTATTGTGAGTGCAATGGGACCAAATGGTAAGCGAGATATTTTGGTTTAATTCATGTATTGAATAAAACTTTTTCTTGTTCAATTGAAAATTAGCTTAAAGCAGTTTGTATAACAAGCTGCTTTTTATTGTGAGAATATCGAATGTTGTGGGCTTTATTAACGCTGTCTTTTATCCATTTATGTGCTTTGGTGACACCTGGGCCAGATTTTTTTATGGTGTCTCAAACTGCAATTAGCCGCTCACGTAAGCAAGCTATTTTTGTTGTGTTAGGAATCACATGTGCGATTTTTTTATGGGCATTATTTGCACTTCTAGGATTAAATTATATTTTTGAAAAATTTGTCTGGTTACGTAAAGTTTTATTGGTTTTAGGTGGAATTTATTTATGTTGGTTAGGTTTCCAAATGCTTAAGTCAGCATTTGCTAAGAAAACTGAAACTGCTGAGATAAAAGAAATTGTGCTACCTAAAAGTAACATGCGTTTTTTCTTACAAGGATTATTCACCAATTTATCAAACCCCAAAGCAGTCATCTATTTTGGTAGTGTGTTTTCAATGTTCCTTGCTAACCCGATGTTGAATGAATCACATACACTATTATTGGCTATTGTGACGGTAGAGAGCCTTATTTGGTTCTTATTTGTGGTGTTTATTTTCTCTTTACCAAGTTTTAAACACGCATATCAAAAGTCTACAAAATGGATTGATGGAGTAGTGGGCGGTTTGTTTAGTACTTTTGGTGGTTATTTAATTTTTAGTAAATAAAGATAAAAGTTTAGAAAATAAAAAAGACCGCAATAAGCGGTCTTTTTTATTTAAAGGCATTTAAGCAAATTGAGCTAAAACTTCTAAAAATTCTGCACTTTGACGTGGGTATTCAGCAATCACATCATGAATGCGTTGACCTTCAGGATTCGTAGCATTGACATCACGACCATCTGCAACAAATTGTGTTAATAGGCGTGTGTAGTCAAATGGACGCATGTGCTTGAATGCATGGTAAAGCACATAAAAGTCAGCATTTACACCTTCAGGAGGAAGCTGAGTTAAATAGGCAAATACACGCTCATCTGACCATTCTTCATTAAACGTTGCTGGTTGAGACAATGCCATTACTAGCTCCTTGGTATTTATATATCAATAAAAAAGGGCAAAATATGAGTAAGCAAGTGACTTGGTAATTTAATTTACTTCGTCTATTCAAAGCGTAGCTTTTCATCTTGCGGCTGAGAATGCATATTTTGCAATCTAGCCCACTCGAAGCATCGCTTCTCATCTTGCGGCTAGGCAAAGTATACTTTGCAATCTAGCCTCATATTTTGCCCTGATTTAAATTGCTTGACTAATCAAAAATCAGATTAACGCTCTTCAGGCAAATTGATATTCATTTCAAGCATTTCGATGTTTGCTTCAGAACGAACAGACATTTGAATATGTTGTTCATCTACGCCACGAACATAGCGATTAACCACTTGCATGATTTCTTTTTTCATTTGATCAATTTTATCTTGGCTTAAGCGTTTACCAAGACCTTGTTCAGATGCAACGATAACTTTTAAACGATCTTTTGCCATTTGTGCACTAGAAGGTTTGTCTTCGCTACTAAATAACTTACTCCAGAATCCAGCCATCTTATGCTCCAAATAAACGTGCTAACCAACCTTTAGGCTTAACCGTAATATGACGGTAAGGGCGATCTTCACCAAGGAAACGTGCAACTAAGTCATCGTAAGCTTGTCCTGCAGACTCTTCTGTAAATAAAATTACAGGCTTACCTTCGTTAGATGCTTGTAAGACACTTTTACACTCAGGAATAACACCAAGTGTTGGAATGCGTAAAATATCTTTAGAAATATCGTCAATTGTTAACATTTCTTGTTTATCTGCACGTTCAGGATTGAAACGTGTAATACATAAATGCTTACGAATACGACCTTCGTTTTGCTCTACCTTTTTGGTTTTGCTATCTAGCATACCAATAATACGATCTGAGTCACGAACAGAAGAAATTTCAGGATTTGTTACAATAATTGCTTCATCTGCATGATACATGGCTAAAATAGCACCACGTTCAATCCCTGCAGGTGAGTCACAAATAATATAATCAAATTCTTGTGAAAGTTCATCCATTACGCGAGCCACGCCTTCATCCGTTAAGGCATCTTTATCACGTGTTTGTGAGGCAGGTAAAATAAAGAGATTTTCAAGATCTTTATCTTTGATTAATGCTTGTTGCAAACGAGCTTCGTTATTTAATACGTTTACGAAATCATAAACGACACGACGCTCACACCCCATAATTAAATCTAGGTTACGTAAACCTACGTCAAAATCGATAACAACTGTTTTGTGGCCACGTTGGGCTAAGCCTGTAGCAAATGATGCGCTCGTTGTAGTTTTACCTACACCGCCTTTGCCTGATGTTACGACAACAATTTTCGCCACCGAATCCACTCCTGTAATGGTTTCAAATTCCCCTATTGTTTGGGGCTTTTTGGTGTTTATTTATACATTAAAATTGCAAGGCGTCAAATACGAGCTCTTGATTATCATTTAAATATATATGGACTGCTTTTTTTACCACATGTTGTGGAATGTCATCTGCAACACAATATGTCCCTGCAATAGAAACTAGTTCAGCTTCTAGGGAGTGACAGAATATACGTGCTGCATGATTCCCATTTGCACCAGCTATAACTCTACCACGGACGCTACCATAAATATGCACATTTCCTGAAGCAATTACTTCAGAACCGCTATTAATACCATTGTTTAGAATGATATCGCCATGATCTTGTACAAGACTTTGACCCGTGCGTAATATTTCATCATGATATGATGTGACATGTGCAACTGTTGGTATTGCTACAGCAGCTTGGACTTGATCTTGTGGAGCTTCAGTTTTTAGTTCAACCACTTGCTCTTTGGTTGCTTTGACTTGCTGCATTTGGCGATCGGGTGGAATAACTGGGAACTGAATTGCACGTGCTTGTTCTGCTAAAGGACCTTCTGTGACTGCCATGGGCTGTAAATCGAGATCGATTAATAATTGAATAAGGGCAATAAGTTCTTGGTCGACTGAGCTTTCAATGACAGCAAGTGTGCCTTGAGGTGCTGTTTTTTCAAGCATAGGTGATAATTGCTTGCGGATAGCATCATGATCGTTTGTATCTAGGCTAATGCGAATTGCATTGACCATTCTGCCTTTTATCCGTATTTCAGCCATATTTTTTCCTTAAATCTTCTCGCCTTTTTTAAGGTTGAAGCGCTATTGTTCGTGAGGCAAATGCTAGAGCAATTTTAATCATTTCTCTAGCATGGTTTTCAATTTTTTTTACATTTGATCAGTCTTTGTTTTTTCTGCTCTCATTTTTGCTTTCTTCAAGTATTTGTTGCCATTGTTTGACTTTAACTTGTTGTTGAATAGCTTCTAAACTTTCAAATACAGCAGATTCAACAAGTTGTTCAATATGTACATTATTTTCAAATGGTATCTTACTAATGTGCTCAGAGATATATTTATAACTACTAAGTTCATTATTTTCTTGGTTTGTTGCAAAGGGCTCAATAAGACCTTGAGTAATATTTTCCCCTAAACGCTGTCCAATACTTTGTATTTGCTGTTCAATGCGTCCTCCAACAATTGGAATGAGGCGAAGTAACTGGGTGAGTTCGGGTGTATCTTCAATCGCTTTATTCACAATTTGCCCCACATCTTTGGCAATAAGTTGACGATGTTGCTGTAATTCTTTGCCCAAAGAGTCTTGTAAAATATCTGCTAAAGCAACAGCAAATAATTCTCTATGATGATTGACTAAATCTTCAATTAATTTTTTATGCGTAGTACTTGTACTAAGTTCCGTTTTAATACCATTTAAAACAGTGAGTACAATTCGGCTAGATAGTTCTTCCATCACTAAGTTGTAATAGAAATTAACTTGTTTATACCAACTATTTGGGAAAATTTTATAGCCATGATCATGTAGTTGATATGCAATCACGCCTGCACGTAATAAGCGTAAAAAACGTAACTGAGGTAAAATTGCGAGAACTTCATACCAATGAATAAAGGGGAAAAAGAACCAGCGTTGATGTTGTTTTAGAATAATGGCAATAAACCAACGAATAAAAAGCTCGGTAATTAAGAATGCAATGAACCAACCTTCGGTAATAACAACCCAGGGTCTAAGCTCATTTTTATAAAATTGTAAAAGATCAGGAAGGTGAATTAAATTAAATAACCATTCACCAAAATCACTCATTAAAATTGCATTAGAACATAAGCAAAATAGGTTGATGATGATTAAAAACATCATGAACACATCATAAGCTAAAGCAACTTTCCAGCCCCATGATCCTTGTTGCACAAAATTAAAGGTAGGTTTAATTTGCTTTTTATTCGTGTTGTTACTCATCTTTTTGAACACTACTCCGCTGAGGCAATTTTTTGTTTCATACTTTCAATAAGGTCATCTTTTTCTTGCCATAAATCGTCAACCCATTGTTGAAAGCGAGCAAGGTATTCAAGATCATCTTCATAATTGCCACCATGTACCCAATCAGGAATGTCTATTTTCCGTAAATTGACTGAAATTTGGGGAACATCACCTAACCAAAACTCTCCATAACCGGGTGCACCATTAGGATAAATAATGGTCATATCTACAAGCGCATCAATTTTTTCACCTAAAATATTTAAAGCTAAGGCTAAACCACCTGCTTTAGGTTTAAGTAAGTGTTTGTATGGTGACTTTTGCTGAGCATGTTTTTCTGCTGTGAAGCGCGTACCTTCTAAATAGTTAAGTAAGGTAAATGGTTGGCTAAGAAGTTGCTCACATGATTTACGAGCTTCTTCCATATCACGATCTTTTAACGCAGGATTTTTTGCAATTTGCTCTTTTGAGTGACGTTTCATCATAGGGAAGCCTAAAATTTTAAAGGCTTGCCCTACAAATGGAATGAAAATAAGTTCCCATTTTGTAAAAAAGCGGGTGAGTGGCATGCGTGTTAAACCAAAATATTGATTAACTGTTGTATCAACCCAACTTTGATGATTACACATCATGAGATAACGACCTTGTAGATTTAAATCTAAATTTTCATCTACAGAAATATCCCATTGTGTATTCGGTAATACGTGATCAATCAGCCAATTATTAACACTTAACCAGCTGTTCGTGATTTGAATATTTGTTTCATCAACTTTGCGTGATTTTTTAAATAGTTTGGTAAAACCTAAAGCAAGAACAGGAGGGCCATGAAAGAATGTGCTTCCAGTCATAACGGAACCAACAGTTAGACCTTTTGTGATTTTTTTTAACACAGGTTGTTTCTTTGATGGTGTAGACATATCTCATCCTTAGGATAAAATCATTTTGAATAGAGTTTAAGATCATTTTGAATAGAGTTTAAGCTAAATATAAAGCGACTTCCTAATACAAAAAAGAGTTAATCTTCAACTATGTAGAAAATATGGTGAAGTTGGTCCAATAATTCAAATAAATATTACAAATTGTAATCAAACAACTTATTATTAACAAAAAATAGGTGGTCTAACTACAAAAATTATTCCATTATTTTTAACGACAACAAAACATTAACATAGGAGTCATGCAAATGCGTGCACTAGCAATTTCAGCAGTAGTAGGGGCAATGGTTCTTTCAGGTTGCCAAACTACAGGTAATAATATTGGTGGCTTTGAATACGACAAGACAGCAATTGGTGCTGTTTTAGGTGCTGGAGCAGGTTATGCACTTTCAAAAGGTAATAATAATTCATCAAGTCAAAATAACCGTGCTTTAGCAATCGGTGCTTTACTTGGTGGTGCTAGTGGTGCTTACCTAGATAATAAAGAGAAAAAACTACGTGCAGCTACTGCAGGTACGGGTATTGATGTAAGCCGTAATCCAGATGGTTCTGTTGGCTTAATTATGCCTGGTAACATTACATTTGATACAAACAAATCTGCAATCAAACCAAACTTCTATTCAACTTTAAACAAAGTTGCTCAAGTTTTGGCTGAAGATAACAAGAGTGCGATTCTTGTAACTGGTTATACAGATAATACTGGTAATGATTCAATCAACCTTCCATTATCTCAAGCACGTGCACAAGCTGTTGCAAGCTACATTGCATCTCAAGGTGTTTCTACAACTCGCATCAATGCACAAGGTTTAGGCGCTGCTAACCCAATCGCTGATAACTCTACTGCTGCTGGTCGTGAACAAAACCGCCGTGTAGAAATTAGTGTTTATGCAACTCAATAATTTTATTGAGTGAAAAAGAAACCACCTTCGGGTGGTTTTTTTATTGAGTATTCAATAAAAAATAACAGGTTCAATTTTTTCATTATGAAAGTTGTAGCGAGATGTCTATAATCGACATCGAATACCAAAGAGGAAAAACTATGTCGTCGCTGGCAGGTCAATTGAATGACAAGCAACTTGAAGCCATGAAATATACTCAAGGACCCTTGTTAGTACTTGCAGGGGCGGGTTCAGGTAAAACCTCGGTAATTACGCGTAAAATTGCATATTTAGTTAAGCATTGTGGTATTCCATCGCATCGTATTACAGCAATGACGTTTACCAATAAAGCTGCACGTGAAATGAAAGAGCGTGTAACGAAGCTAATGACTCGTGAAGAAGCCAAAGGCTTGTCTGTTTCTACATTCCATAACTTTGGCTTGAATTTACTCAGATTAGAACTTAAACATACACCGCTTAAAAATAACTTTTCTATTTTAGATGCAGATGACTGTAAGCGCATTTTAATGGATTTAATGCATCGTGATAATTTGTCAGGTGCTGAAAGTAAAGAATTGATTGCGAAAGCAATGAAAATGATTTCAGATTGGAAAAACGATCTTATTCCACCTGAACAGGCACATACAACATGTGAAACTCAAGAAGATATTCAGTTTGCACATTTGTATCAGCTTTACGAACGTAATTTACGTGCTTATAACGCAGTAGATTTTGATGACTTAATTGTAATGCCAACGCGTCTTTTGCAAGAGAATGCAGAAGTTCGTGATAAGTGGCAAAACCGTGTGCGTTATCTTTTGGTCGATGAGTATCAAGATACCAACACCGCACAGTATATTTTGGTCAAACTCCTTGTAGGGGTAATGGGGCAATTTACTGCCGTTGGTGATGATGACCAATCTATTTATGCATGGCGTGGTGCAAAGCCTGAAAATATGGCGTTATTGCAGGAAGATTTCCGTAACTTAAAAGTGATTAAGCTTGAACAAAACTATCGTTCAACCAGTCGTATTTTAAGAGCAGCCAATACGGTTATTGGAAATAACCCACATTTATTTGACAAAAAATTATGGTCAGATAAAGGTCATGGTGAGGTTATCCGAGTTATTACCTGTCGTAATGATGATGATGAATCAGAACGTGTTGTTAAAGATTTAATTACGCATAAGTTGATGAATGGTAAAAGTTGGAAAGATTATGCGATTTTGTATCGTGGTAACTTCCAAGCACGCATTTTAGAAACACAGCTTCGCCAAATGCAAATTCCATACAAGCTTTCGGGTGGTCAGTCTTTCTTTGGTCGTGCGGAAATCAAAGATATTATGAGTTATTTACGACTCATTATTAACCCTGAAGATGACAGTGCATTTTTACGTATTATCAATACACCTAAGCGTGCAATTGGTCCTGTAACTTTGGAAAAACTAGGGCTATTTGCTCAAGAAAGTAATTTGTCTTTGTTGGCTGCTGCGGGCGATCAACGCTTAACAATGGCGATTCCAAAAAAAGCGACAACGCAGTTGGCTGAATTTGCAGACTTTATTAATACCTTTACTCGTAACTTAATTGAAGATGATGAACCTGTACCTATTATTCGCGAAATGATGCTAGAAGCAGGTTATATCGATTACATTAAAGAAACAGCTGCAACGCCTGCTCAGGAAAAAACGAAACTCGATAATATTGAAATTTTATATAGCAGTATTCAAAGTTTGATTAACCGTGCAGAAGATGTAGATGAAAAGAACATTGAAAGTGTGATTCGTAAAATGGTGTTGCTTGATATGTTAGAGCAGCAACAGGAAGAAGAAGATACTGACAAAGTAAACTTATTGACGCTACATGCTTCGAAAGGACTTGAATTTCCTTATGTGTATTTAATTGGTTTGGAAGAAGAAATTCTGCCGCACAAGAACTCAATTGCTGCCGATACAGTCGAAGAGGAACGTCGTTTAATGTACGTGGGAATTACCCGTGCACGTCAGGGTTTAACCATAACCTTGGCTGAACAACGTAAAGCAGGCGGTCAAATGAAACAAATGACGCCAAGCCGTTTCTTAGATGAATTACCACAAGATGAATTGGACTGGTTAGGTCGCAAGAAAAAGCTTGCGGGCGATATCGATCCTAAGTTACAAGCCCAACAGTATTTAGAAAACTTACGTTCACTCATTAAACGTTAATAAATTGATTCAATAGGAAATAAATATGAAAGTTCAAGTTAAAGTGATCGATAAGCGTCTTGGTCAAGAATGGCCGATGCCAACGTATGCAACAACAGGTTCAGCAGGTTTAGACTTACGTGCATGTGTTGAAGAAGCAACTGTAATTGAGCCAGGTCAAACAGTTTTAGTAAAAACAGGTCTTTCCATTTATATCGAAGATACTAACTTTGCAGGTTTAATCTTGCCACGTTCGGGCTTAGGTCATAAACACGGTATTGTTTTAGGTAACCTTGTTGGTTTAATCGATTCAGATTACCAAGGTGAACTTATGGTTTCAGTTTGGAACCGTAGCCAAACAGCATTTACTTTAGAGCCAGGTGAGCGTTTAGCACAATATGTTCTTGTTCCTGTTGTTCAAGCACAATTTGATTTAGTTGAAGAGTTTGTTGCAACTGAGCGTGGTGCGGGTGGCTTCGGTCACACAGGTACAAATTAATATTGAATTAACAAAGTATTTGGAACATGAGTGTCTAAATACTTTGATGTAGACGTGATTTAAAAAGCGAGTTGGTATTTTTATGAAAAAAGTTGTAAATGTTGCATGTATGTTAGGTCTTTCAGTTGTAATGCTAGCTGGTTGTTCAAGTGTTCCTAAGTTAAATACAGCAACTACTGCTGCAGGTGGGGCGGGTACTGGAGCGGTAATTGGTCATAAAACTGGTGGTACGACAGGTGCTGCTACAGGTGCAGCAATTGGTGGTGCAGCAGGAAGTAAAGCACAAAATGGTTCAAACACAAATGCAGTAGTAAGTGCTGCTGGTGGTGCAGTGGGTGCAACTATTGGTAGTAAAGTTGGTGGTACAACTGGCGCTGCAATTGGTGGTGCTGTAGGAGCAGGCGCTGCTTCAAACCTTGAGCAAAAACGCAATTAATTGTATAAATTATAAAAAATGCCTTTTCATTGATTGAAAGGGCATTTTATTTTATAAAAACACATAAATTTATAGATGTTTTTAGATAAATAAATTTCTCAAAACGATAAAATAAATGATCTATAATTTTGATTGATACATATTGGCTATTTAATTTAGAGCTTTTCTAAACAGGAGTGTTATGTCACCCGTATTCCCAGCACAAGTTTTTCGAGCTTATGACATTCGTGGCAAGGTCAGCATACTGACGCCCGAATTAATTTATGCTGTGGCAAATGGACTGGCAGAACAATTTATTGAGCAAAAACAAAGTCGTATTGTATTGGGCTATGACGCGCGTTTAACTAGTGCAGAATATGCAGGAATTATTCAAAAAGTTTGTGTTGAAAAAGGATTGAATGTCACGTTAATTGGGTCATGTTCTAGTCCGCTTATGTACTTTAGTTCACGTGGAAATGATGGCAATGGTATTATGGTGACCGCAAGCCATAATGAAAAAACAGACAATGGTATTAAGTGGATACTCAAGGGCTTGCCGCCAACCCCTGAAATGATTCAAGATGTTGCATTAAAAGCACAAAAACATTTTTTAAAAGCGCACGATATTATTCTGCAGAATTATAAAGCAGAGCATATTCCACAATTTTGTGAAGCATATGAGCAACATCTTATTTCAGATATAAAACTAAAAAGAAAATTTAAAGTTGTGCTTGATGGTCTAAATGGTTCGGCAGGACAGTGTGCTGCTCATATTTTAGAAAAGTTAGGCTGCGATGTAATCGCATTACGCTGTGAGGCGAACGGTAATTTTCCAGATCATGCACCTGATCCATCAAAAGCACAGCATCTTTCAAAGCTTAAATTTGCTGTACAGCAACATCAGGCAAATATTGGTATTGCCTTGGATGGTGATGGTGATCGTCTTGTGATTGTTGATGAACATGCACAACTTATTTCTGCAGACCAATTATTATCATTGTTTAGCGAAATGTGCCTTAAAACTCATCCTCAGCATGAAATTGTCTTTGATGTGAAATGTTCAACGATGGTGAGAAATACAATTCGAGATTTAGGTGGAAAACCTAAAATGATTCGAACAGGTAGTACATTTCTACGTAAATATTTAGCACACTCGAATGGATACGCTGTATTTGGTGGAGAATACGCAGGACATTATGTTTTCAATGATGGTCGTGGATTGGGCTATGATGATGGCTTATATGCCGCTTTACGTATTTTAGAATATTTAAGTGAATCTGAATTTAAAATAGTATCTGATTTATTTGCAGCATATCCTGAACGAGCAAGTACAGAAGACTTATACATTCATACTTCAGGATTTAAAACAGCTCAAGTTTTACAAGACATTGAAAAATATAGCCAAAGTTTGAATGCAGAATTAAGTAAAATAGATGGGATTCGGCTTGATTTTGATGATGGTTTTGGCATTATTCGAGCTTCGAATACAGGTGAATATTTTACAGTACGATTTGATGCCGATAATTTTGCACGATTAGACGATATTCGAAATACATTTGTTACAATGCTTCGCGATAAGTATCCAACTATCGCTCAAGACATTTTAGATGCTCAATAAGGAGAGGCGAATGCCATATCAGCATACAGGCATCGACAAAGCACAAATTCTGACAGAAGCTTTGCCGTATATTCAACGTTTTGCAGGTAAAACGCTGGTCGTGAAATATGGCGGCAATGCAATGACTGATCCTGAGTTAGAAAGTTCTTTCGCTCGTGACATCGTATTGCTTAAAACAGTAGGTTTAAACCCTATTGTTG
This sequence comes from Acinetobacter sp. FY683, assembly GCF_059515885.1. Lineage (NCBI taxonomy): Bacteria > Pseudomonadati > Pseudomonadota > Gammaproteobacteria > Moraxellales > Moraxellaceae > Acinetobacter > Acinetobacter sp. FY683. The sequence continues at coordinate 20,488 of NZ_JCAKNA010000021.1, forward strand.
TTCATGGCGGTGGTCCGCAAGTTGATTCTTTCCTGAAGCAATTAGGTCGTGAATCTGACCGTATTGATGGTATGCGTGTGACTGATCCTGCAACAATGGAAGTTGTTGAAATGGTATTGGGCGGTAGCGTAAATAAATCAATCGTTAACTTGATTAATCAACATGGTGGTCGTGCCATTGGTTTAACAGGTAAAGATGGCAACTTAATTCGTGCACAAAAATTATTGATGCAAAAAACTGCTGAAGATGGTTCTGTTAAAGAGATTGATCTTGGTTTAGTTGGCGAAGTGGTTGGTGTTAAAACTGATGTACTTGAGATGTTTACAAGTAGTGATTTTATTCCTGTAATTGCACCTTTAGGTGTTGATGATGAAGGGAATACTTATAATATCAATGCAGATTTGGTTGCAGGCAAAGTTGCTGAAGCTTTGGGTGCAGAAAAACTCATATTACTGACTAATATTTCAGGTGTATTAGACGAAAACAAAAACTTGTTGACAGGTTTAACGACACAAGAAGTTGATCGTTTAATTGAAACAGGCGTGATTTATGGCGGTATGATTCCTAAAGTGGGCTGTGCGCTAGATGCTGTTAAAGGCGGTGTGGTAAGTGCTCATATTGTTGATGGTCGTGTACCACATGCAACATTACTAGAGATCTTTACAGATCATGGTGTTGGAACTTTAATTACTAACCGTAATCAAGTTAAAAAGTAAGTATTTAAAACAGGAAAAGAGGCTTTATTTGCCTCTTTTTTTATTTTTAAAAGTTGAAACTGTTCGTCATTAATATGTCATAAGGATTGATTAGGGTATAAAAAACAACATGAGAAGTTGATGATGCTAGATAAAATTACTCAGTATAGTCAGGCGATTACTTTTCCTCTTATAAAAAAAATAAACAAGCCAACTCAATATAAATTCGAATGGGTTGATGATTTAGAGCAAATTATTGAAGTACAAAAGTTTCGAGCAGAGCAGTTTTCAGAACAGTTTGGAATTCAGTTTCCTTTAGGCTTAGATCAAGATCTCTATGATTTTAATTGTGAACATGCCGTACTTCGAGATAAATGGACAAATGAAATAGTTGCTTATACACGACTGAAACTCTTACAAGGGAAAGATTTAGCTCAAAGTTATAGTCAGCATGAATTTAAAATATTTCCTGAGCTTAATCATTTAGAGAATGTTGTTGAAATAGGTCGAACTTGTGTTCATCCACATTATCGTTCTGGCAAAGCATTGTCAGTTTTGTGGATGAATCTATTACCTAAAATTTTATGGAAAATGCGTGCTAAATATTTGATTGGATGTGTGAGCATTCGGTTGGTCGGTAATGAAGCCAGAGCTTACTTTACTCACCAATACATTAAAAATTTAGGTGAACAGCAAACATGTACAATTGCAGCACAAAAAAAATATGAACCACAACATCCAAAATTTAGTTTTGTACAGGATGAAAAAATTCCAAAGTTATTTGATGTATATTTAAAAATGAATGCGAAGCTCTCTAAAGAAGCTTTCTATGATCAAAATTTTAATTGTTTGGATTATTTTGTCTTTTTAGATGTTAAAAATATGGCAAAAAATTTTATTCTACAAAAGAAAGTAGCAGTTTGATATTTAATGGCATAACCAATAATTACTCGGATATCTATGTGTAAGATTTTAAGTCCATCACAACAAGAATATGTATTTATAAATAAGTAGAAAAAAGAAGAGAATATTGAGTGATGTGATTTGCAAATTTGTCTATGGCTCATGCAGAATATAGATCAATACAAATTGATTTGTTGAATTAAAAAATATGTGTCAACTACTTGGAATGAATTGCGCAACACCTACGGATATTACCTTTTCATTTCGTGGGTTTTCACAACGTGCTGGTATTACTTCTGATCATTGTGATGGTTTTGGAATTGCTTTTTTTGAAGATAAAGCCTGTCGTTTATTTGTTGATAATCAGTCGGCTGTTGAGTCGCCAATTGCTGAATTAATACGTAACTATCCAATTAAATCACGTAATGTAATCGCACATATTCGTAAAGCAACGCAAGGTAAGATTAATTTAGAAAATTCACATCCATTCATACGCGAGCTTTGGGGAAGACAATGGATTTTTGCTCATAATGGTGATTTACATGGCTTTAGTCCTCAGCTTTCAGGTCGTTATACGCCTGTAGGAAACACAGATAGTGAATTGTCATTTTGTTATTTATTAGACCAACTTGTTGAAAAATTTGGTTATAAAGAGCCAAGTTTAGATCAGATTTTTGATTTATTAGTTGAATTGTCACCTAAAATTGCGGAACACGGAACATTTAATTTTTGTTTATCGAATGGTCAGGCACTTTTTAGTTATGCCGTAACAAAATTACATTGGTTGGTTCGTGAATATCCATTTCAACCTGCACAATTAATAGATATTGATGTTGAGGTCGATTTCAGCCAAGTGACAACACCAGAAGATCGTGTTGCAGTAATTACTACAGAGCCATTAACGCAGAATGAAAAGTGGTTAGCATACGAACCTGGTGAAATGATTTTATTTCAGCATGGACGTCCAATCCGTCATGAGCTTACAAGAATTGAACGATTGGAACGTGAGCGTTTAAACCCTGAATTAAAGCGTATAACAAAGGCCGATCAATATTAGATTTTCTACAATAAATTATTAATATGTCTAACAGTCCACATATTTATTGTAAAGTGTGGATAGTATTTTAGATTGTTAAAAAATAATATATTGGTTAATAAATAATTGATTCTTTTAGTAGGGTTTAAGAAATAAAGCTATATATAACAGTGTTTTGTTGTATTTCATTCGAAAAATGTGAAAAGTAGAGTAATTTAGTTGATTTTTATTTCATCACAAGTTGGCTACTATGCTTTGTAAGCATTTAGTTACTTAAGATCAACAGGTGATCGTATGAAGATGAAATGGATTCCAGAATATAATACTGGTATCGATGTGATAGACGATCAACACAGACGAATTCTAGACTATATCAATGAAATTGTAGATATTGAGGGGCATACTGATAGATCTCGTATCAAACAAATTTTAGACAATATTATTGATTATACGCAGTCACATTTTACGTTTGAAGAATCTTTACAAGAAGAAGCAGATTATAAATATCGTGTGCCACATAAACGGGTACATGACATATTTATTAAAAAAATTGAGTCTTATCGTGATCGTTTTGATATGGGGCAATCGATTGAGGCTGAATTACACGAAGTATTATCGAAGTGGTTAATTAATCATATTCAGCACGATGATGCTGATTATGTTGGCGCTGTAAAAGAAAATATGATGGGAATTATTAAAGAAAAAGAGCAGAAGAAAGGTAAAAATTGGTTCGCTCGCTTTTTTTCATAATCGGGGATAAATGAAATAATAATAATTAGAGGCATGTTTTAATATTCAGCGCAGCAAATTATCTTTCGAGATAGTTTGCTTTTTCTTTTTATAGGGTTTTGATTTTCCGTGATGAGCAGGGCAAAATAGCCATAGATTTTTATTAGGAAAGCATCAATGCAAGATAATGCTATATCAAGATGGATCTCGCCGCTGATGGCGTTTTGTCTATCATTTATTATTATTGCAACACTCGCACCAGTCACAGGTATTTTAGTTGAGCGTCAAATTGACTTTTGGCTGCTTTGGCTTGGAACAATGGTGATTTTAGCTTTACCTATTTGTTACTTAGAAATAGCTTTAGCAAAGCGTTCAAAAACAACAGCTTTAGAGGCGTTGTCTAGTTTAACTCGTGATGCTGATGCTTCTCAAAGATGGCGTTTAGTGGGTTGGTTAGCTGTGGTTTTCATTCCTTTTCTTGCAGGTGGAATGTTATCTAATGCAGGTCAATTACTGAGCCAATTTGCTGTGACAGGAATTGAAACGCATTTTATTTTTGTTGGACTTGCGATTGCTGCTTTTGTTATTTCTTTTGTATCACGTCAAGTTATTGTTGTTTTAACAGCAGTTGCAGTTATTGCATCGATTGTTTTAGCAAATACAACAGGTACTACATTACCAGAATGGACGCTAACTTCGTTGGTATTTGGTGAGTGGGCAAATGCCACTATTCTTGCTTTAGTCGCAAGTGGGCTAGGTATGGGAATTTACTGGCAAAGTAGCTTAGCTGTTGTTAAAAATGAAGATGTTGCAACTAAAACAGCGCTTCCTATTTGGATTGCCCAATTATTGGCTGTTGTCGCATTTGGTTTTTTTGCTGCTCAAGCAGAAATTCCAGCTTTTGCATTTATTTTTGCAGTGATCACTTCAGCAGCACTTGTTTTACAGCTTGCACGTGAACAGCTAGCACAACGCAATATAAATAGTGCCATTCAATGGGCTATTCTGGTTGTTGCAACCTTAATTTGGGCGATTCCATCTATAGCACCTATCTTTAATATTGTACTTGTACTTTGGGGCTTATTGATTTGCTTCATCTATGCAATATTTGTCGGCTGGATAATGAAAATTAGCCACTTACGAAAAGCATTAAACTTTAGTAATGAAGCAGTTTATAACCTTTGGCGTATTGCTGTTCGTATTGTTTTACCACTTGCGATTATTCTTGCGATTGTGTCGTACTTTGGACAAATTTTATAATGTCAGTGAATCAGGATGTTTGGGTTGCTTATGCAGCCCAAGATCAACAATTTCATATACGTGTAGATTATGTTGAAGGTATGACAGCACTAGATGCCATTGAAAAAAGTGGTATTCGTGAGCAAATAGAATTACCTGAAAACCTACAGTTAGGGATTTTTGGTGTACGTATAAAAGATTTATCTCAAATGCTTGAAATTGGAGATCGTGTAGAAATTTATAGGGCACTTACGATTAACCCTAAAGATATTCGAAGAAAACGTGCAGAAAATAATCCAACAAGCCGTTATTGTAGAAGTAATCGCTTTAAACAATCGACGTCATAAAAAAAACCCCTCATTGAGGGGTTTTTTTTAAATTTAAACTAGTTATAGTGGGGGCGCATCAAGAATTGCTTCTTTAGATCCTGGTAAACCTGGTTGTGTTTCAGGAATCGTTTCTAAACCTTCAATATTTTGTACAATGCCATTTGCATCAAAGTAAATTTTTAAATGCTGACCAGATGCTGCGGAAATTTTTGCTTTTTTAGCATAAGTTCCTGGGATGTAGTTATAAATATAATCCCAGCGTAAAGGGTTTAAAGGGTCTGATATTGTAGGGCTTCCAAGCAAAAAGCGTACTTGCTGGTGACTCATACCAACCTGTACTTTTGATGCCTGAGCTTGGGTTAAAGGTGTACCCTGAGGAATATCTACTTTATAAACGCCCAAGGTTGAACAACCTGTGAGCAGTGAAGCGACGAATAACGTCAACATGATTTTTTGCATTTTGCTACACTATCCCGAATTAATTATGATGCATTTGATCCAAGGATAGATCATACTGCATCTAAACTTTGTTGCATATTCCAACTTTCATTTTGTTGAGAGACTTAATTACATGCCTATTTCAAATCAAGATTTACGTAAAGCTGGACTAAAAGTTACACTTCCGCGAATTAAAATATTGGAATTATTAGAAAATTCAAAACAACATCATTTAAGCGCAGAAGACATTTATAAAACTTTACTCGATCAAGGGGAAGATGTCGGTTTAGCAACTGTATATCGTGTATTAACACAGTTCGAAGCTGCCGGTATTATTCAGCGCCATCATTTTGAAAACAATCATTCTGTTTTTGAAATTATGCAAGATGATCATCATGACCATATTGTTTGTCAAAACTGTAATAAAGTTGTGGAATTCCACAATGATATTATTGAAAACGAACAGCACGAAGTTGCGAAAAAGTTTGGTTTTGAGCTAACAGGTCACTCGCTTAATCTTTATGGTTATTGCGATGCTCCAGAGTGCCAAGAAGCATTCCGTAAAAAATAAGATATGAATAAAAAAGGCTTCGTAAAGAAGCCTTTTTTATTTCAGAATGGAACTAAAATTATTGACCATCGAATGTAATACGACTTGTCGACTCCGATAAGCGGTTTAAACCACCTTCTTCAGAGAGTTTAATTTGTAGGCGTAAATCATTTGGAGAGTCTGCATGCTTCAGTGCTTCTTTGTAGCTAATTTGTTTTGCTTGATACAAATCAAATAATGCTTGGTCAAAGGTTTGCATTCCTAGCTCGCGTGAACGTTTCATAAGCTCTTTAATTTCATTGACTTCACCTTTTCGAATTAAATCTGAAATAAGAGGTGAGTTAATTAAAACTTCAATTGCTGCACGTCTAGAATTGCCATCAACAGTTGGGATTAGTTGTTGAGCAATAATTGCTTGTAAATTTAAAGATAAATCCATAAACAATTGACTATGACGATCTGCATCAAAAAAGTGAATGATACGATCTAAAGCTTGGTTCGCATTGTTTGCATGTAAGGTTGCAAATACAAGATGTCCCGTTTCGGCAAATGCAATGGCATAGTTCATGGTTTCGCGAGAGCGAATTTCACCAATCATAATGACATCTGGTGCCTGACGTAGTGTATTTTTTAATGCAACTTCAAATGAGTCTGTATCAATACCAACTTCACGTTGGGTAATAATACAGCCTGCATGTTCGTGAATAAATTCAATTGGGTCTTCAATGGTAATGATATGACCTTTAGAATTTTGATTACGAAATCCAACAATAGATGCTAGTGAAGTTGATTTCCCAGTGCCCGTTGCACCTACAAAAATCACAATGCCACGTTTTTTTAAAGCAAGATCTTTTAAAATAGGTGGAAGGTTTAACTCTTCTATTTCTGGAATACGTGTTTCAATACGACGTAATACCATGCCAGGCTGGTCACGTTGTTGAAATGCACTTACACGAAATCGTGCTGTTTTATCTTTATTGGAAATAGCAAAATTACATTCACGTGTTTCAGCAAATTCTAGTTTTTGCTTATCAGTCATAATAGACTGTATAAGCTGTCCAACAACCTCACCAGATAATTTGGTTTTAACCACAGGAACGATTTGACCATTAGTTTTCATTGATGGTTCAACGTCTGCCGTTATAAATAGGTCAGATGCTTTTTGCTGAATCATAAGATTTAATAAGTCATTAAAGTCCATAAGCAAATCCTTAATTGAATTTTAATGCCATCTTTATAAGAATGTTTCAGGCTGTTTTGCCGCAGTACGCGCAGTTTGAGCACTAATAACACCTTTATTCACTAAAGTTTTTAAGCTTTGATCTAGTGTTGTCATGCCGTAGTTTGCACCTGTTTGAATTGCAGAATACATTTGTGCCACTTTATTTTCACGAATAAGGTTACGAATAGCAGGAATACCAATCATAATTTCGTGTGCAGCAACACGACCACCACCATTTTTCTTTAAAAGTGTTTGTGAGATAACAGCTTGAAGTGATTCAGATAACATGGCACGAACCATATCTTTTTCTTCGGCAGGGAATACATCAATTACACGGTCAATGGTTTTTGCCGCAGATGTGGTATGTAGCGTACCAAAAACTAAGTGACCTGTTTCAGCAGCAGTAAGTGCCAAACGAATGGTTTCAAGGTCACGCATCTCACCGACTAAGATAATGTCAGGGTCTTCACGCAGTGCAGAACGAAGTGCTTCGTTAAAGCCATGCGTATCGCGGTGAACTTCGCGTTGGTTAACCAAACATTTTTTAGATTGATGTACAAACTCGATTGGGTCTTCGACTGTTAAAATATGGTCATAACGATTGTCGTTGATATAGTCAATCATTGCTGCAAGTGTTGTTGATTTACCCGAGCCAGTAGGACCTGTAACTAAAACAATTCCGCGTGGATATTCACAAATATCTTTAAAGATTTGGGTCATACCCAAATCTTCCATAGTGAGTACTTTCGATGGAATTGTACGGAATACTGCGCCTGCACCACGGTTTTGGTTAAATGCGTTCACACGGAAACGAGCTACACCAGGAACTTCAAATGAAAAGTCAGTTTCTAATTTTTCTTCATAGTCACGACGTTGTTTATCGTTCATGATGTCATAAACAAGTTTATGAACTTCTTTGTGCTCTAAAGCAGGTAAGTTGATTTTACGTACTTCACCATCCACACGAATCATGGGTGGCATGCCTGCTGAAAGGTGTAAATCTGAAGCATTGTTTTTTGCAGAAAACGCGAGTAGTTCTGTAATGTCCATTTAAGTCCCCGATAGTGAGTAAATCTTAATTATTTTGTTAGAATAATACGGTTTTCCATCGGCTTAACCAACAGTTTGTTCAAGTCGAATGTAAATAATCATCTTGAAATGAGAAATACGTCAATGAATAGTCTACAAACATCGCGAAATTTAGTTTTAGAGCAAATAAAAAGTGCATGTGAATTAGCGAATCGTTTAGAAGAGGATGTTCAGTTATTGGCTGTTTCAAAAACACATCCAAGTGAAATGTTGCAAGAAATGTATGAAACAGGGCAGCGTTCATTTGGGGAGAATTATTTACAAGAAGCATTAGATAAAATTGAAGCTTTAAAAGACTTAGAAATTGAATGGCACTTTATTGGTCATGTACAACGTAATAAAACAAAGCATTTAGCTGAAAAATTTGCATGGGTACATGGCATTGATCGTTTAATTATTGCTGAGCGTTTGTCGAATCAAAGAGAGGCTTCACAAGTACCTCTTAATATTTGTTTGCAAGTGAATATTGATGCTCAAGATACTAAAGATGGTTGTCAGCCTGCGGAAGTTGCAGAATTAGTAGAAACAATTAGCCAATTACCCAATTTGAAACTGCGTGGTCTGATGGTGATTCCTGCACCAAATAATACACAAGCATTTGCAGATGCGAAGATACTTTTTGAACAAGTAAAAGTGAATCATACTCATCCTGAAGACTGGGATACTTTAAGTATGGGGATGTCAGGAGATATGGAGGCTGCAATTGCTTCAGGTTCGACAATGGTTCGTGTTGGAACAGCATTGTTTGGGGCGAGGGATTATTCAAAAGAAGAATAATCAAATAAATTTAAAGGTGAATTGTGCGTTCACCTTTTGGTCTATTTTGCGATTGAGTATGAAAACAGCTGTATGTAAGACTAAGCCCTGATCTGAAAAATAAGTGAATAGGGAAATGACATCAGCGTACTATCAACTCATTGATCGACAAGTTCAGGAAGATGGCAGTGTAATCGCAAAGTATAGATCTACTATCCATGCCCAAGGTGCATGGAATGAACATGAACAACATATGGCACCTGCAACAGGAATTATTTGTGCTGAATTAGATCTTTTTTCACCGAGGTCAGATGTACGTATAGGGCGTATAAGCTTAGATATTTTAGGGTTGATTCCTGCTGGCGAATTTCAAATAGAAACAAAGGTCATTCGTGCTGGTAAAACCATTGAATTGATCGAGTCAATAATGAGCGCTCAAGGTAAGGCATGTATTCAAGCTCATACGTGGCGAATGATGATCAGTGATACATCTTCAATTTATGGTATAGAAGATCAACGAATAGAAAGTCCTGAACATCAGCCTGTTTGGAATGAAATTCGTACATGGCCTGGTGGTTATATTGCATCATTAGAAGCTCGATCTTCTCAAAGGCGTCAGGGTAAAGGTATAGTTTGGTTAAGCAATCCATACTCGATGATTGAAAATGAGCAATCTTCGGATTTTGTACGTTTAATGGGTATGGTAGATACAGCAAATGGCGTAGCAACGCGTCAAGATGTTCCTTTTCAATATGCTTTTCCAAATTTAGATTTGCAAATCCATTTGTATCGTATTCCGCAAGGGAAATGGCTTGGGCTTGAAACAGTTCAACAATATGGGGCAGATGGTGTTGGCTTAACAAGTTCAATTCTTCACGATGAAAAAGGTTCTTTTGGACGCAGTGAGCAGATTTTGACTTTACGTAAAGTGAACTAAGAAAAAGCCGTCATCAGGACGGCTTTTTTATTTTTATCCGACTACTTCAATTTGACTTGCACCAGCACCTATAGGCTGTACCTGAATTTGCACAGGAATACGCTCATGCATATCTTGAATATGTGAAATGAGCACAACTTTACGCCCTTGGCTCTGTAGTTGATCTAGTGCATTCATCACCATATGCAGTGATGAAGCATCAAGCGTACCAAAGCCTTCATCAATAAATAATGATTCAATTTTCATTGAGCCTGAAGCCATGCTCGCAATAGCGAGTGATAAGGCGAGGGCTGTTAAGAAAGATTCACCACCAGAAAGTGATGAAACCGAACGGGTTTCACCATCCATATCATGATCGACAATGGCAAGGCTAAGAGAGTTATCTAAACGCTTTAAGGTATAACGCTGTGATAGTTGTGCCAATTGTTGGTTGGCATATTCAATTAAAATATCGAGGTTATATTGCTGAGCAACATCACGAAATTTTTTACCCGTAGAGTCACCCATTAAGCTCGAAATTTTATTCCAACGGTGTTCTTCGGTTTGAATTTGCTGAATTTGCTCAGCAAATTGTTTTTGTCTATTGATATTCGCATGATGGATATCTAGTTTACTTTTGAGTTGCTCTCTTAGTTCTTGCTGTTCTGATAATAATTTAAGATTATTCGCAATCGCTTGTTCAAGTTGTACTATTTGTATTTCTGGCTGTGTTTGTAGATGTTGAGCTAATGTTTGCTGAATAGCTTGAATGCCTGCTTGAGCATCTGAATAAGCACGTTCTACATTTAAAACACGCTGTTTAAGTTGCTGTTCTTGTTCATGTGAAATTGTACTTAGTTGCGCTAATCGTGTTTCATTAAATTCTAAATTTTGGCTCATCCACTGTTGAAGCGTATTTTCAACATGTTTCATTTGAGTAAGTAATTGTGCTTGCTGGGTGAGGCATTCTTTTAAGTGACTTTGAGCTGTTTCAAAGGCTTGACGTATTTGGTCGAATGTTTGACGTGCCTGATTAAATCTTGTTTGTAATCGTTGTTTGTTTTGGTCAAAATCATTCAACCAATCATGTGGTTTTTCAACAGTATCATTTGTCATTTCAAGAATTGCTTGAATCGCAACATCACTATTTTTTTTACCTTCTGTTGTTAAATTTTTAATTTGATTTTGAGCTGACTGAATTTTTTCCTGACTAAATTTAACTTGTTGCTGATATTGCTCAAGTTGTTGAGAAGTTTGATTATATTGAGCATTTAATTGATTGAGTTGCTTTAAGCAATTTTGACGTTGTTGTAGTGAGTGACAAACCTGTTCAGCAGTATTTAATGTCGATTGTTCCCATAATTGTTTTTCTGTGCCATTCAATAAACTCAGAATGTGCTGAATATTGATTTCAGCTTGTTGCACATTAGATAAATGCTGTGTGGTTTGTTGAATTGAGTTTACAAGCGTATGACTTTGTTGTTGAGCATTTTCATGTGAAATTAAGGCATCTTCAACTTGCTTTTGTGTTTGTTGTGCTTCATTGGTTTTTGTCTGAATCAGTTGCGTTAAGGCTTCATACTTCTGTGAAAAATCAAAAGAAATATTTAAGGCACTTAATTGTTGTTGAAGCGTATTTTTTGCCTGATCAAGTTGTATGGTTAAGGTTGCTAACTGTTGCGCATTGGCATCCATTAAAGCAGTTTGCTGAGTGAAGGTAGTGTGTGATTCTTGCCAAGCTTCGAAAGAAATTTTTTCCAACTCAAGTGCTTGCTGTTCTTGTTGTGCTTGTAACTTGAATAATTCATCAGAAAAAGCTTCTTTTTCTGCATAAGGATGATGGGTACTTCCACAGACTAAACATGCTTCGCCATCGACTAAATCTGCACGTAGTTTTTCAATATTTTCCGTATTGAGTAAGCGCTGTTGTTGCAACATTTGTTGCAGTTTTTCACGCTCGTTTTTTTGTGTTTGATAGGCAAGTTCAGTCGTTTTGAGCTGTGTATGACTCTGTTTAATTTGTTGAGAGAGTGTATTTTTCACCGTTACTAAATGGTTGTTTTCAGCATCAATATTTTGGACGTTTTGTGTTTTTTGCTGAACAACACTGAGTTGATTTAACTGCTGTATAAGCTGATCACGCTCGGAACGTAGCAATGAAATTTTCTGATTGAGCACATCTTCTTGCCCAAATTTTTGCATTAATTCTTCATGTTGTTTTTGTTGCATGTGTAATTGAGAATTGGCTTGTTGCACATTGCCATAGTTTTTTTCAAATTGCGCATAGCTTTGAATAAAGCGTTGAGTTTGTGTGATATGTGCTGAAAGTGCATCATCGAGTGAGGCAAAGTGGTTTGAGTTTTCTAGCTGCGCTGTATGTTGAGCAATATTATTTTGCAGTTGATCAAGCTGTTCCTTCATCTGTTTTTCATTGTTAATATGAGGAATAAGTTGATTTTCAAGTTCTTTAAAATCACTTTGTGCTTTACGTACTTGCTCAACCAAAACAAGGCGCTCAGCAATTCGTTCACGTACTAATTTAATTTTGTCTTGATGCTGAACTTCAAATTGGTATTGTTGCTTTTGTTCTAGATCAATTTTTTCAAAGATGATTTTTTCAGCATTAAATTGTTGTTCAATCTCTGCAAATTGCTGTTGGGCTTGTGTCAATTGAGGCTGTAATTGTGCAACTTCAAGCTGAATATTTTTTTGTTGAATCACACTTGGTCGAATAGCGGAAAAGTGTTCAAGTTGTTGCAGTTGTAGCTTTTCAGATGCAAGGGCATCAAGTTGTTGCTGCTGATGTTGTAATTGTTGCTGACGTGTTTGCACATCAATTTCGTATTTTTGCTTTTGTTCATACCATTGCTGATTTTTTTCTAGCGCAGATTTTTCTAGTTCTAGTTTTTTGTACGCCGTAGAAACCGTATCAAAGTGATTGCTTGTTGTTGCTAAGTCTTCATCAGATAAAATTTCGATATGTCCTAAAACATTTTCAATTTCTTTCCGTTGATTGGCAATTTCTCTGGTTTTTTCAAATGCGAGTTGCCCAATTTTTGCAAAGATACTGGAGTTGGTTAAGTATTCCAATAGTTCGCCACGTTCATTATCTCGGGCTTTTAAAAAAGCAGTTACTTCAGATTGAGCTAATAATACTGCACGAGTAAATTGTTCAAAACTCAGTTGGGTAATTCTTTTAATATTTTCTTCAACAGCTTTGGTTTTATCTGCGACCACATTGCCATCGGTTAAGCATTTGAGTGAGCGTTGAACACTTTGTAGCTTGCCATCGGCTTTTTCACGTGCGCGTTTAATTTCCCAGCGTGCCAAATAGACTTTTTGATCTTGTGCGATAAAACTTAACTCAGCAAAACCATGCGCTGTACCACGACGTAATATCGTTTGAGGGGAGTTGGTTAATAGCTCTGAACCATCAACATCAATGAGTTTTCCATCACTGCCTTTTAATCTAGGAATTTGATTAAACAATGCCAAACACATGGCATCTAAAATAGTCGATTTCCCTGCGCCTGTTTTTCCTACAATAGCGACTAGACCTGCGCTTGCTAAAGGCTCGCTTTCAAAATCAATAAAATGCTCACCTGCTAAGGATGCCAAGTTTTTAATACGAATAGATAAAATTTTCATGGCAATTCCTTAAACGCTCGCATCATCTTCAAGTGATTTTTGTGCTTCATCAACCAAGCTTAAAAAATCTTTTAAGACGGATTCATCTGCACTGTAGCCTTGTTTCTCCCAAATTTGTTGAAAGAGCTTTTCTGGTGTTGGTGGCTCTAAGCTTATTTTATTTTCAGCATCGTGATCGTTTTGTTGGTTTAAATATTTACGTGAAATTCGCACCAATCGGTAACGATTTGGTGCTAAACATTCTTCAAATTGTTGGCGTAAATTGGGTTGAGGTGGTGTATCTGTATGGTATTCAATATCGACATATTCACGCTGATTAACAGCTTCAATCTCACCCGATGGCAATGCTTTTAATTGCTCAAAAACGTGTTGCAACTGGCCTGAAATTTTATGCAGTTGTACGCTACGTGGAATGGTTAAAACTTGAAACTTAAAACGATTTTCATCTTTAAGTAAGGGGTCTATTTCTACTTCAACCACTTGATGCTTGTAATTAATTTCACTAAATGACAAAGGAATAGGTGAGCCACTATAGCGAATATGGGCTTGTCCAACTTTTTGCGGTTTATGCAAATGTCCAAGTGCTACGTAGTCAATCACATCATCAAACAGGGTAGTGGAAAGGGCTTCTTCATTACCAATAATAATAGGGCGTTCAGAATCTGACGTTTCACCACCTTGCATGTGGGCATGAGACATCAGAATCAAAGCTTGATCTGCTGTTTTTCGAGCTTTCGCTTCAGCAATCAATTTTTGATGTAAATAGGCAATGGCATTTTGGCTGTTGGTAGTTTGATCATTAAAACCTGTAATTTCAGCAGAACGTAAAAAGGGCAGGGTGAGGCACCATGCAACAATTTGTTTTTCTTCGTTATAAATAGGTTGTAATAAACGATCAATATTGAGTGATTTATCTTTATTCCAAGCAATAATGCCCACAGCTTTCGCATTGTATTTTTCTAATAATGGCTCTACTTGTTCAATGCGATAACCTGAATCATGGTTACCAGCAATCATGAGTGTTTGCATGTTTGGTGCAATATCGTGCGCATCGGCAAGGAATTGATAAAGTTGTTTTTGTGCGGCAGATGCTGGGTTAATGACATCAAAAATATCACCAGCAATGAGTAAGGCATGGGGTTGTTTTTCTTTGATTTGCTCAAGTAACCAATTTAAAAATTGGGTATGTTCAAATTCACGATCATGATTGTGAAAAAATTGCCCTAAATGCCAATCTGACGTATGAAAAAAACGAACGCTCATATTTATTGTCCTATGCCCTTATTGGCATAGTAACGAATCTTTATAGAATAATTCTAGTACTGAGCAGCATGAAAACGACAATATAAGTCGTAAGAGAATTTTATCATTTTAATGAGAAAAATCTTTCAGACAAAAATAAAGACCGACGATTCGAGTGATGGGGGAATCGTCGGTCAAAAAAATCTGCTTAGAACAAAAATTTGGCTACTAATCAAATTTTATGTTTAAGCAAGCTTATTGCTCTAGGTTTAAGGTCACCGAAAATATTGTGGATGCCGGTACAAATTTGCGGTTGTTGCTGACCTTGCTCCCTATATAACGAGATATATACATAGATGGTTGACATGAACATGAAAAAAAACTCATTTTTTTTTATACTAAGACTTTGAAGTTGTATTGGTCATCTTAATGGTCGCTTTAACTCGTTATTTTATTTGGTTTTTTGTTATTTGTTTAGCCTTGACTTGCATTTGCGGTGTACTTGCTGCGCTTATGCCTGAAGGAATGGGAGCTGTTTTAACTATTGTCCCGTATTTAACAGCGATGATTTGGGTGTTATTTAAATTTTTAAAACAACAAGGTCGTGCACCTACACAAGCAGAACGTCAAAAATTTACTTTGGGTTTTAGTGTAATTTACTGGCTGTATAATTTGTGCTTTTTACTTTTAGGTATCGGAATTGCTTCACGGTCAAATCCTACGGTATGGCAAGATTTAATCGTATATTTACAAAATACACAGTTTTTAATGATTACTCTCATAATGTTTTTACTCATTGCAATTCCATTGTATTTGTTAACATATTGGTTTTATGGAAAACAAGCTCAGCGTATGGCTGATAAAATGATGAATAATTAATGATTATTAATGCTTGATTATTCAGCAATCTTTTTATATAGAATAGATGAATTCGCTATAATAATGAGATTACTGAATGAACAAGCCTTTGGTTTTAATTACAGGTGCTTCTGGCTTTATTGGTTCTAGGTTAGTGACGCACTTATTAAAACAAGATTATCAGGTTGTAGGTCTTACACGACAAAAGAATAAAGTACCTCATCACCCATGTTTACAGTGGATTTCAGATTTAAATGACTTGAAAACAGATCAGATTGATTATGTCATTAACCTAGCAGGTGAAAGTATAGGTAAAGGTCGATGGACAGATGATAGAAAAGAACAATTATTACAAAGTAGAATTAAAACGACAGAGCAACTTTATCAATATTTAAATAAACGAAACATACAGCCAAAGCGAATTGTTTCGGGCTCGGCTGTAGGTTATTACGGTATAGATGTTGAAGAAAAGTGGGGCGATGTTTGTACGGAAGCATCCTCATCTCAAGAAATTTTTATGTCCGAACTTTGCCAAAAATGGGAAGCTGTCACACAGCAATATCCTGAACAAAATACAAAAATTATTCGTTTAGGTGTCGTGTTTAGTATGGGTGGTGGTATTTTGCCACAAATGTTGTTGCCTATTCGCTTCAATTTAGTGGGACGCATTGGTACGGGTATGCAACCTTGTGTTTGGATTCACATAGATGATGTGATTTCTGCCATTGAATTTCTGATAGAAAAAGACACTACAGCACAAATTTTTAATCTCGTTGCACCAGAAAAAGTGAATCAAAAGTTTTTTGCAGGATTGGCTGCACTTATATTAAAGAAAAAACCTTTATTTACATTGCCTCGTTCTATTATGAAATGGATATTGGGCGAGCAATCTCAATTGATATTAAATGGGCAATATATACAGCCTAAAGCCTTGCAAGATGCGGGTTTTGAGTTCAAATATCCTACCTTAAAAGAAGCGTTAAAAAATTTGTTATAAAAGTAGTTGGTTTATCGGAATTTTATAAGTGGAAACAAGGATATGTTAAAATAAAGCTGTATACCAATGATGATTATATTAGAAAAATAATCTTGTAAAAATCGGTGAAATTTTAAGTATTTGGGTTGGGTTGTTTTGTATGGTTGCGCTGTTTAAGGAAAACAGGTTTTTGAATAAAAAAAATATATCGATAAGTGTATTTTTTTTATGTTGTGCAATAGGCGCTTTTTTTTGTTTAAAGCTCAATCAGGCAGAAACAGAAGCCAAAAAAGCTCATACTATGCAAATTTCAAATAGTTATGCGAGCTCTTTAGAAAAAACAATCCGCCACTCTTTGTCTTCTGTAAATAGCTTAGCTGTTTTGGTACATCAAAGTAATGGTTCTATTCCAAATTATGGAGAACTTGCTCGGTACATGCTGCCAATGTATGAAGGAGCCTATGCTTTATCAACGGCACCTGATGGTGTTTTGCAGCAAATAGAACCAACATTACAAAATAAATTAATTAAAAATCACGATATATTTGAGGGTAAAGATAAACAGAAAGAAATTGCAAATATTAAAGAAGGTGATCTTAAGTTTGTAGGTCCATTTAAGCTAATACAAGGTCCTCAAGGTGCGATTGGAATGCTTCCTGTATTTCTTAAAAAAGAAGATGGAACAAAGTATTTCTGGGGATATACCGTAGTGACTTTACAGCTGCCGAATGCCTTTTCTGATGTGCATTTAAATAGATTAGCAAAAAATGGCTATGCTTATGAGTTATCAGGAATTAATCCACTAACGAAGCAAAAAGAGATTATTGATCAATCAAAAGAGCCTATTTCTAACACGGCTGTCAAAGTTCCAATAAAGCTATATGGTGCAGATTGGGAGCTTCAAGTTTCGTCTTTAAATCCTCCAATTTTTATAAGTTAGTGCTTGAAGTTGTGTTTGTATTGGTTTGGGCAAGCTTGATGATGTGGTTAACGTATTTAATACTCACAATGTTAGAGCAAAAAGAACAATTGAAAAAAATTGCGATGTACGATCCTTTAACCAATTTAGCAAATAGACGATTATTAAATATTAAACTCGATAATTTTATTAAAAATAATAACAATGAAAAGCATAAAGTTGTGGTGTGTTATTTAGATTTAGATGGCTTTAAGGCAGTCAATGATGCGTATGGACATGAAGTAGGCGATCAACTTTTAAAAGTTGTTGCTCAAAAACTTTCGGGTGTAATTAAAGCAAATGATTTTATTTCAAGAATCGGAGGCGATGAATTTGTCATTATCTTGAATGAAGTAGAATCAATAGAGCAAGCAGAAAATATTTTAAGAAGAATTGTTCATGTTGTGAGTGAGCAAATTACGATTTCAGATTTATCAATTCATATTTCTGTAAGCTTAGGTGCAGCAGTTTATAAGGTACATGGTGAAGAGCCAGAACATTTATTACGTGTTGCGGATCAAGCAATGTACCAAGCAAAAGCGACGGGTAAAAATAGATATTATTTTGCAGAAAAAATTGCATAGCATAACTATGCAGATTCTAATTTCATATTTTATAAATACATCAAATCAAGTTTAGCTAAACGCTTTGGGGTATAGGCTGCAGCATCTTCCAATGTATTTTGATTTAACATTAGTTGGCGTAATAAGCGTGCAGAACCTGCACCCATACATAAACCATTTCTAAAGTGTCCAAAGTTAAACCACAGGTTCTCTGTATTGGGCGCTTGTCCAATAAATGGCACGCCATTAGGTGAGCTTGGTCTTAAACCAGCCCATTGCTGAACAATGGGGAAGTTTTCAAGTTCAGGTACCATATCGAAACAGGCGTCTAAAATATTCGATTTTACGGTGTCATCTAAAGATAAATCGAAACCGATTTGACGCATACTTGAACCACAAACGACATGACCATCCATACGTGGGATGAGGTACATCACTTTGTTCATGCACATGGTTGGTAGCCAGTTTTCAGGTGTTTTAAATAGCACCATTTGTCCTTGAATTGGTTCTACTGGAATATGTAAATCGAGTTGCTCTTCCCAAAGTTTAGACCAAGCACCTGTTGCTATAACAAAAGCATCGGCTTGATGTGATATTCCTGAAGCATCTTTTATAGAGACAATTTTCTGGTTTTGAATTTTTAACTGTTCAATTGGGCAATGTTCATAAAATTGAACTTTAGGATGCTGTTTTAAATAAGCTGTGATGGATTGCAAAACTCTAGGATTTCGTGCGTTGGCTAAATGTGGAAAATATAGCGCATGCTTATAGTTTTCATGAATAAATGGATTAATTTGTTCGAGTTGCTCTCGTTGTAAATATTCTGCGTGTTGTAATGGCTCATGATGTTGTTTTGAGTAATTTAAGCCAATTTCAAAATCATCTTCATCAAAAATAAGCATACCTGTTTCATGAACTTGAAAATCAATGCCCGTATGTGGAATTAATTTTTTATTCCATTCTTGATACTGGGGTTTGGCATATTTTGCGAGTGCATTAACAGCAGGGTTATAACGCCAAGGATACATAGGAGAAAGAATTCCGCCACCCGCCCAAGAGGCTGCTTTACCAGCGTGTTGTTGATCGAAAATAGTGACAGAACAATTTTGCTCAATCAGTTCCAATGCAGTCATTAATCCGCTAATACCTGCACCAATGATGGCAATGTGCATCAGGTTTGAATCCTTTATTCCTGAAAATGGGGGAGATAAAAAAAGCCCTCACATAGAGGGAGGGCTTTTAAGGAAATAATTTAGTTCATTTCTTTAAGTTTGATTGCAGCTTCTTCGGCAAAATAAGTCCAAATACCATCCGCACCAGCACGGCGGCAAGACATGAGTGATTCAATAATCACATTGTCCGATAACCAGCCATTTTGAATTGCACCTGCAAGCATCGCGTACTCACCACTGACTTGATAAACGAAAGTTGGTACGCCAAAAGTATCTTTTACTTCACGAACGATATCTAAATAAGGCATACCTGGTTTTACAATCACCATGTCTGCACCTTCTTGAATATCAAGCGCAATTTCATGTAACGCTTCTGCACGGTTGCCAATATCCATTTGGTAGTTATATTTATTACCACCTTTTAGATTACTTGCAGAGCCAACAGCATCACGGAAAGGACCATAGAAGCTAGACGCATATTTTGCAGAATATGCCATGATGTTGGTATAGATATGTCCGTTTGCTTCTAATGCTTGACGAATTGCACCAATACGACCATCCATCATGTCACTAGGAGCAATAACGTCTGCCCCAGCTTCTGCGTGGCTGAGTGCTTGCTTAATTAAGCATTCGACAGTTTCATCATTTAGTACATAGCCTGTGTCATCAATAATGCCATCTTGACCATGTGTCGTGTATGGATCTAGTGCACCATCAGTAATGAGTACCATCTCAGGTAATTCTTTTTTCAACAAACGAACGGTGTTTTGAACTAAGCCATCATCACGCCAAGCAGCTTCAGCCGTTAAACTTTTGTCTTCTTGTGGAGTAACTGGAAATAAAGCAAGTTTAGATACACCAAGCTCTAATAGTTTTTCAGATTTTTTAAGAAGTAAATCAGCAGATAAACGCTGAACATTTGGCATGCTTGGAATATCTTGAGTTTGGTTTTGACCTGGCAAAACAAATACGGGATAAATGAGATGATCAGCCGTCAAATGGGTTTCTCTTACCATGGAGCGTAATTGGTCATTTTTACGAATACGGCGCATACGCGTAGCAGGAAAAGCAGGACGATTGAACGTATAAGTCATAACAATCTCATTGATCAGTATTAAACTTCGTCTATTGTAGTCGCTTATCTGGGGTTGTGCGCGATACATCTTGTTTTTTTATTTAATTTTGGTAATTCGAGTTAACGATGAAAGAAATGGAAAAAAGTTGGACAGGGAATATTGAAGCAGGTTCGAATGTTGAGATAGACGTTCTGTTAGAACAATTATGTCAGGCATTTAATGGCTCTCCCTTCTATAAGTTTTGTGGCATGACCATGCGTGTTGTAGATGGTGAAATTGAAGCACATGTAGAAATGCAAAAAGATTTAATAGGCAATATTGCTTTCCAAATTTTACATGGTGGAGTTGCTGCGACTATTTTGGATAGTATTGGTGGAATTACCGCAATGGGGGAGCTCTATAAAAAAGCATCTATAGATGAATTTGCTGAAACAGGCAAAAAAGTTTCTCGTTTAGCTACGGTAGATATGCGTGTTGATTACTTAGCACCAGGTCGTGGACAATATTTTACTGCACGTGCGGAAACATTACGTTTGGGACGCAAAGGTTGTACCATGCGTATGACGTTAATAAATGATGAAAATAAAGCAATAGCAACTGCAATAGCATCGTATGCGTATTAACCTTGATAAGTCCAAAAAAATGATTTAATTGGAGATTAAAAGCCTCTTTTTTGTGAAAGAGGCTTTTATAATGATTTTTATACATTTGATATAACTTTGAAAACTATAGTGAAATCATGAAAAAATACTGATGAGTTATATTTTTATTCTCAAAATGTGATTTTTTATCTATAAAATACGACAATTAAAAAAAGCAAGACTTTCTCATCGACACCTCAGCGAGGACATAAAAAGTCCATTCCTTGTTTTACAAGGGGATGCCTGATGACCAAGTTTATCGAATTTAGGAAAAAATCGATGACAGATGTTCAAGATACGCTGCCAGAAACACCATCTTCGGATCAGGTAACAGATCAACAATTAAAAGCCAAACGTAAAAAAGCGCTGAGTTTAGTCGCTATTCTCTTGGTGATTGCTTTGGTTTTATTTTTAATTTGGAAGTTTGTTTTTAACAACACGGTATCTACAGATAATGCTTATGTGGGTGCTGAAACAGCATCTATTACATCTATGGTCACTGGACAAGTTTCTGAGGTATTTACAAGTGACACGAAGCAAGTCAAAAAAGGTGATTTACTTGTTCAAATAGATCCACGAGATGCTGAAATTGCAGTGGCTCAAGCTAAAGCAGAATTAATTAAAGCACAGCGTCAATATAAGCAAACTCAAGCAAATAGTAGTTCTTTAAGTTCACAAATTTTTGTGAGTGGTGATGTAATTCAAAGTGCAGTTGCTCAAGTTGCTAAAGCAAAAGCAGATTTGAGTAAAGCGCAAGACGATTATAATCGCCGTGTGCAATTAAGCTCTTCGGGTGCTATTTCTAAAGAAGAGCTTAGTACATCGAAAGCAGCTGTGAATACAGCAAAAGCTGCATTTGATGTTGCTCAAGCAAGTTTAGCTCAAGCAAAATCTAGCCAAAAAGCAGCACAAAGTAACTTGGAAGCAAATGAAGCATTAATTCGTGGTGCGAATGAGCAAAGCACACCAGATGTATTGGTTGCACAAGCAAGACTAAAACAAGCTTTACTTGATTTAGAACGCACGCAGATTAAAGCACCTCTTGATGGTGTAGTGACACGCCGAAATATTCAAGTAGGACAGCGTGTTTCACCGGGCACATCTTTAATGATGATTGTTCCTGAAAATCAGTTATATGTAGATGCAAACTTTAAAGAAAGCCAATTAGAAAAAGTACGACCAGGTCAAAAGGTCACTTTAACTTCAGATTTATATGGCGATGCTGTTGAATATACAGGCACTGTTGTTGGTTTCTCTGGTGGTACAGGTGCTGCATTTGCATTGATTCCTGCACAAAATGCCACAGGTAATTGGATTAAAGTCGTTCAACGCTTACCTGTACGCATTCAGTTAGACCCGAAAGAGTTGGCAGAACATCCACTTCGTGTTGGCTTGTCGATGGAAGCTAAAGTCGATTTGAAGTCGAAGTAATCACTTATGAAATACGATACTGCACTGAGTGACCTTAAAGGTGGTCGCTTAATACTCGCTGCGTTTGTATTGGCATTGGCAAACTTTATGGTTGTTTTAGACATGACCATTGCCAATGTGTCTGTGCCACATATTACAGGAAGTCTTGCGGTATCTGCCTCGCAAGGTACATGGATTATTACCTCTTATGCTGTTGCTGAGGCAATTTGTGTTCCATTAACAGGATGGTTAGCAGGGCGATTTGGCGCAGTTCGTACATTTAGTGTTGGTTTATTGGGCTTCACTATTTTTTCTATTTTATGTGGTTTATCTACAAGCTTAGAAATGTTGGTGTTCTGCCGAATTGGGCAGGGGATCTTTGGTGGTCCTATTATGCCTCTTAGCCAAATGTTACTCATGCGAATATTTCCACCTGAAAAGCAATCTCAGGCAATGGGAATGTGGGCAATGACTACAGTGGTTGGACCAATTCTTGGACCTATTTTAGGCGGTACAATAAGCGATAACTTCTCTTGGCACTGGATTTTCTTTATTAATATTCCAGTCGGCATATTTTGTGCTTTTGCAGCAATGCGCTTATTAAAATCTGCCGAAACACCAACAGATAAGCTGAAGATTGATACAGGTGGATTATTCCTTCTTGTTTTGTGGATTGGTGCTTTACAGCTCATGCTTGATTTGGGGCACGAATATGATTGGTTTAATCATCCAGCCATTAGCATTATGGCAATTACCGCTTTTGTTGGATTAATTGTATTTACGATTTGGGAACTAACTGAACGCAACCCTATTGTAAATATTAAGATTTTTCAATATAGGGGTTTTACCATTTCTGTATTGGCACTTGCCTTTGGTTTTGGGGCATTCTTTGGCAGTATTGTGCTTATTCCGCAGTGGTTACAAATCAATTTAGGTTATACCGCAACATGGGCGGGATATTTAACAGCAACCATGGGCTTTGGTAGTTTATTGATGTCGCCCATTGCCGCTAAACTTGCAACCAAATATGACCAGCGTGCGCTGGCGTGTTTTGGCTTAATGTTGCTAGGTTTTGTGACGTTAATGCGTGCATTTTGGACAACAGATGCAGATTTCATGGCATTGGCTTTACCACAAATTATTCAAGGTTTTGCTGTCCCATTTTTCTTCATTCCATTATCAAATATGGCGCTTGCTTCAGTTTTGCCACATGAAATGGCTTCTGCTGCAGGTTTGATGAACTTTCTACGGACTATGGCGGGTGCAATAGGTGCTTCTCTTGCAGTCACCATTTGGGATGATCACGCGAAGCTTTCCCGAAGTGAATTGGTTGGAAATTTACATGTGGAAGAGGCGCAAAATACTTTGATGCAAACAGGTTTTAGTGCGCAAGGTGCGTTAGGGTATATATCTAGTCTTGTAGATAAAGAAGCCAGCACTTTGTCTGCTAATCATGTGTTTCTTGTTTTAGCAATGGTCTTTATTTTTGCAGGCTTAATAATTTGGCTGTGTCCAAAACCTAAAATAGGTGTATCTGGCGGTGGTCATGCACATTAATTGAATGATTTAGATCTCTGTCATTTCTATTCCAATAAAAGGACAGAGATCTATCTTCTATTTACTTTATATTTAGATATCAGATTTGGCACGTTTGAGTGCAGTTTTCCAATGTTCTAAATGATTTTCACGTTGATCTTGTTTCATGTTTGGTTCAAAACATCGGTCAAGTTTCCAAGAGGCAGAAATATCTGACAAATCTGTGAATACACCTGCTTTTAAACCTGCCATGGCTGCAGCTCCCCAAGCGGTAGATTCCAACATTTTAGGACGCAAAACAGGTACGTTTAAAATATCTGCTTGGAATTGCATGAGCATATCATTTTGGCTTGCGCCACCATCTACCCGAAGCTCTTTAAGGGGTTGAGCAATGTCAGACTGCATTGCACTTAATACATCTGAAACTTGAAAGGCAATTGCTTCTAAAGCTGCACGAGCAATATGAGCTTTGGTTGTTCCACGTGACATACCACATAAAAGGGCACGAGCATCGCTATCCCAATGTGGAGCACCTAAGCCCGTAAAGGCAGGTACAAGAACAACGCCGTCTGTATGTTCAACAGTAGATGCAAGCTTTTCGATATCACAACTTTTTTGAATAATACCTAAGCTATCTCTGAGCCACTGAACAATTGCACCCGCCATAAATACACTACCTTCTAGTGCATAGGTTGTTTGCCCTTGAGCTTGCCAAGCGAGTGTAGAAAGTAATTTATTTTGGCTATATTGAATGTCATGTCCTGTGTTAAATAACATGAAACAACCTGTGCCATAAGTATTTTTTGCTGTTCCTATTTCAAAACAAGATTGACCAAATAGGGCCGATTGCTGATCTCCCAAAATACCTGTAATAGGAATAGTTGCACCTAATAAGCCTTCGGCTGTGTCTGCAACATAATGGTCTGAATGAATAATTTTAGGTAAAACTGATTTCGGAATATCAAATAATTCGAGTAATTCTTCATCCCAAGACTGGCTTTTTAAATTCATAAGCATAGTTCTAGAAGCATTACTTGCTTCAATCACATGTTCTGCACCTTGGGTTAAATTCCAAATGAGCCAGCTATCAATTGTGCCAAATGCAACATGTCCTTGAGCTGCTAAATCTTTTAAACCTTCTACATTTTTTAAAAGCCAAACCAATTTTCCTGCGCTGAAATATGGGTCTATTCTTAAGCCTGTTTTTGTTTGTATAAGCTGGTTTAAATCTTTTTGAATAAGATGATTACACCAATCGGTAGCTCTACGATCTTGCCAAATGATAGCAGGGGCAAGAGGTTTACCTGTACGTTTGTCCCAAATGACAGTGGTTTCTCGTTGGTTGGTTAAACCAATGGCTTTAATATCTTTGGCTAAAATTCTTGCATCAGCGAGAGCTTGTTGAACAACGGAAATTTGTGATGACCAAATTTCTTTAGCATCTTGTTCCACCCAACCTGATTGCGGTGTTTGTATGTGTGTTTCACGTTGAGCTGTCGCCTGAACAATGCCGTGTTCATTAAAAATAATTGCACGACTAGATGTCGTTCCTTGATCGAGTGCAAGTAAGTAGCTCATAGAAATGCATTTATAAGATTTGAAGCTTTAAATATTAGCGCAATTTTGTAAATAAACGCATCTAGTTGTGTAAGTGTATAAAAAATAAGCATTGATTTTGGAGTTTTATGCTATGATGATTGGGTACTTTGGGGATGTTTCTGGCTTCGACGCTGGTGATGAAACTCATAGATGCATGCCGAGAGCGCATTTTCTCTCGTAAATCAAATTTGCATTTTTTAGTCGCAAACGACGAATCATACGCTCTAGCTGCCTAAGGGCAGCTTGTCCGCCTCTCCGAATACTTGTGGTTAGAGAGTCCGACTGAAGCGCACGCACACAAGTCCGTATTAAAGTCACGCCTCGGGGCTTTGTACTAAATTTAGAGGATCGCCTTAGCACCCTGTTCGTCGGGTCGCAACGGGTTAAACTAATTGACGATATCTAAGCATGTAGTATTCTCGAGCGTAATGCTGGCGGACGCGGGTTCAACTCCCGCCATCTCCACCAAAATTCAATTCAGGGATGTTCGGCTGAATGTAAAAAAGCCTTTAAACTCAATGTTTAAGGGCTTTTTTATTGACTGTATTGTCCGATACTATCCTAAGCTGTGTGACCCAATTTTTGCCTTTTGTGGGTAATTATTGGGAAAATTTACCCAATAATTTTTAGTTTGAATTAAGGGTAAATGTAGTGTAAGTTTTCAACTTTTTTTGCACTAATTTGGTTTTTATTCTGCACTTAAATATTTGCATTTAATTTGCACTAAAATAACAAGCATAACTCCCAAAACTCATCAATTTCTAAATCTGTTTTTTCTAGAATGTCACGCATAACCCCAATGCTTGAATCATTGCGTTCAAAATACCCTGCATCTTTAAAACCCAACATTGTAAGTTCACGTGTGGGCTTCCCATTTTCATCACACATTTCATTTAAGTAGGCTTGATGAATAAGCTTCTCTAGCATTGCATTTTCACGAAGGTTGTTCATATTAGCCAAGAGCATTAATTCCTTCTTGGCTTTTTTGGTAAGAGGTAAGTGATATTCTTTTTTTGTCTTTCCTTGATTTCTAAACGGCTTTGTTGCACAAAGATTTGAAATGCAAAGCGCACCTAATTGAGCCAAATTTAAGGCGTAACTTGGGTAAGTGGTCGACCTAATTCCGTAAATCTGTTAAGGACTGCTACACGTGCATGGATCTCATTCACTTGGCTATCAAAACTCCTTGCACTGAGTTTATCTCCTAATAATTTGATGCAATGCATCTTAGTTTCAACCAAACTTCGCCGATGATAGCCTGACCATTTTTTCCATAGTGTCCTGCCTAAACGTTTAATTGTTCGAAGTAATTCATTTCGCTCTAGCGAGCTACTCTTTGTATCTTTCCATGGTTTCGCATTTTTTCTAGGTGGAATCACCGCATGC
>NZ_JCAKNA010000022.1:0-44964 GCF_059515885.1 Acinetobacter sp. FY683
ACTAATAAGGTCAAGATCACCGCTGAAACCATTATAAGTATTATGTCTATTATATCTTCGGAGGTCATATTTTTATCCTCGTTATTTTTTGTTATTTTTTATAATAATATGTTTTGAAAATAATGCAATATGTAAAAATTCCACTTGGAACGGACGCTTTCGGACAATACGCACAACAATATATATATCCTATTTTTCTTATTACCTTAAATTACCACACAAATATTTTATTCAAAAAAATACCCACGAATTGGAGTAAGTGGGTAATAAACTGGAGAATCCATATTAATATAGTCGGATTTAATCATTTTGTTTGTATCAAATACGTAAGTTTGGCGACAATCAATCTAAACCACTAAGAATAAAAGGAAGCCGCCAAAACCTTTCCGAGCAAAGGCTTGATATGGTCAACTATTAGGAATTTCCGAATAGCTCAACCAAGAAGTGTTTCTTCTATGTTGATTTAATTATGGCAAATTCGCCATTTTTTAAAACCGTCGAATTCGACAGAATTAAAAGGCTCGATTTTGATCTAATTAGAATTTCAGATAATAAAAAACCCCGAGGTTAGTCGGGGTGAGTAAGAATATGTGCATCTCTCCCAAAATACACATATAGATAACGCTGTATTCTTATTGAAAACTAATATAACAAACAAATATTTAGTTTTAATTAGCAAAATATATCAATAAAACGCATTTTTCGATAAGCAAAAAAACCCGCATCTCTTGGGGAAGAAATGCAGGTTATAAACTTGGAATTAAAAATTAAATTCCTGTGGAGTAACACCCACTATTTTACTAGGTTTATTTATTAAGTAACTAGTAATACCTACCAAAAATAAGTTTTACAACATTGATACTTTATTAGTCTATGAACCAAAGATTAAATAACTGGCATTAAAAAAGCCCATCTTTCGATGAGCTTCTTACTGTGCAACTTACATACTTCGTGCACTATAACTAAAATATGCCATATCCTGTCCGGACAGTCAAATTATTCTTAGTCGTTTATCATGTCCATTCAAAAAGTATTTCCCTGCAAAAATCATGCTATCCAAAGCAGTTCTTCCTAATTTAAATTGATGCTCCATTTGGCGAAGCGACATCCCACAGACATTCTTCTCAATAAAAAGATTAACCGCTACTTTGGCTGAATCGCAGATGCGTGGTGAATACTTTAGATCAATGATAAGTTTTCGCACCTCTTCTGCTTCAAAATCATTAATTTCGCAAATCAATTGATTCTTACGTGGTGCTACACCTTTGTTGTTTTCACAGATCAACCAATATATTTGATTCACACCCAAACTATCAGGCGCATTACCTGATTTCATGCGACATGTTGCAATGTAAGCCCCGTATTGTTTCATCCATTCTTCAGCTGTAAATTTCGACCAATCCATAACTTTCACCATCGCATTCATCCCTTTACCCTCTCACCAATTCTTCAATCTGTTTAATTGCAAATCCGCTTGTTACTTGTTCTGTGCTAAATCTAAATACCTGATAACCCATTGCTGTAGCTGTGTTGTACTTCTCCATATCCCCTAAGTAGCCTTTACCTCTCGTATGACGACCACCTGACCAGATACCCCCTTCAACCTCAATCAACAGCTTTGTATTTTCAATATAAAAATCAGCTCTCCATTTCCTTGTAGGGTGAAACCTAAATTCGCTCTTAAATGCGATTTTCAGCGCTTTTAATTGCATCCTTAGTGTTTGCTCACCCTTACTCTGTTTCTTCACGCCACGCTTCGGACATTTTGATTTAAGCTTATTTCCGTATTGTTTCTTGTATTCAGCGAGTGAGATACTGGTCATTCAACCCCCATATCCGCTTCGTTCTCTTGAAATTGTTCTAGCAACAATTCTTCTTCTAAGTCGTGATTTGTCATGAAGCCACCCAAAATAATTGCTTCGCCTTATCTGTCGCTTTAAAACCTAGTGGCTTGCATCCATCTGCAGTTAAATAACCTTCCTTAACCAACTGTCTTGAAATTACATTCGCAGAGAATCTTGACAAACCTGTCCATTCAGCAATATCCATCGTGCTAAATCGTCCTTTGCTTTGAATTGCATTTTTTAAAACGTGTACAATTTTTTCTGTTTGTTTTACGGCGCTGTGTTGTTTTTTCATGCTGCGACTCCGTGGTGATAACAGTAATTACACACTTCAAAATCATAGGGGTTAAATTGCCAGTTAATCTTCCCGCACTTAGGGCAATTGAAACGCGTTTTAGGGTTTGGATTTTTACGTCTAGCTTTCTGTAAGTGCTCTGGTTTTTTTAATCCAGCACCAAAAACCATGATTCCTTTATTAAGTTTTCTAAAATCAAAAGTTCTACGCTTTACCCTATCTGCTAAACAGAAAGGAATAATCACATAGCTTGAATCTAATTTTTTAGCGACAGAGCAACCAAATACTGAGGCGCTAGAAAAATCGGTTGATGTGCTGCACTTATCGGTATTTAACCAATAGACATCATTCCCATCCCATTCACCTTTTTTGAAAGCAACATATGTATTATGGATATCAGTAAAAAACTGAGTTTCATTAGGAATGTATTGATGATCGACCTTCCATATAGCTAGCGCATCAACATGATCGGCAGAAATCGGCAAGTCATATTCGCGTGCATGGTTAAAGTGATACTGAGCTTCTTCCAAGGTGCATTCATGAGCTTGATCAATATCAGTGTGATAGCCCTTAAACTCTTTACGCTGAAAACTAACACTTGAACCAACATTGTCTCGAAAACATGCTAGATAAAATCTATCTTTCACACCCCACCCCCAACTCTTGAATCTTCTTGAATACCCACAAAACGACAAATGTCTAAACGATCTGCAACTCGTGCAATTCCCTTTTTGCCGTGACGGTTTTTCCCAACAATGATTTCAGTGATACCTGTAGGCTCATCGTCATTAGGATTTACCACTGGATGTACTAATAAAATTTGGTCTGCATCCTGCTCAATCTGACCTGATTCTTTTAGATCACTTGGCTTTGGACGCTTACCCTTTTCCGATTCACGATTAAGCTGTGCAAGCGCAATCACAGGACAATCAAACTCTTTCGCCATAGCTTTCAAATCACGGCTAATTGAACTCACTTCCTGATAGCGGTCTTTCTTGCTTGGATCACGTACAAGCTGTAAGTAATCAACGATGATGCAACCTAATTTTTTATAATTACGCTTTGCTTTACGTGCATAAGAGTGAATTTCAGAGATCGTTGGTTTTTGCTTATCTTCAACATGAATCTTTAATTTCCCTAATCGCTCTTGAGCATCCACAAATAAATGTGTTTCGTTTTCAAGTTCAGCATTGTGAATATGCGAAAAGGAATCTGTGATACAGCAGAGATACAGCGGTTAGTGAATGTTTCAACATCCATTTCAGCAGAGATAACCAATACAGCCTCTTGGAACTGCATAGCCGTTTGGATAGCGACCATTTGAGCCAAAGTAGATTTACCTGAACCAGGACGACCGCCTATCACACAAAAATGGCCTTTCTGAATTATTCCAACCAAGTTATCCAAATGAGGAAGGTTGAACTTCACTCCTACAAATTGCTTTGTTGCTTTCGCTTGTGCTTTTTGAATCAGTTGCTCACCTGAACGCTTCACTGCTTCTTCAAATGTAAAGCTTGTTTTTTCAGCCTTATCGCTTGTTGATCCTTGGCTTAGAATGTTTTCAGCAGCGTTATGAATATCAGTAACCGACAAATCTTTAGCGACTTCCTGAATACTGCGACCCATCACTTCAACTTCACGATGGTTTTTAAACTTCACCAACTCAGCAACATAGCTTTCAAGGTTGTAAAAACTTGATGGAGCCTCTGCCATCATCTGCATAAGGTATTCAGTTGCATCAAATAACGTATTTTCTTGATTGAGTTGTTGTTCAACCATCAAAACGTCATACGGCTTGTTTTTATCAGCAAGGCTTACGATTGCTTTGTAAATATCCTGATGCTTGTTTGCATGAAAACAATCTGTTGTTAAGTCACCCATTACAGCTTCATAAGAATTTTGAACTGTCATCAGTGCTGCTAATACACATTGTTCGATTGAGATATTGTGAATATTGCTCATTACCAATCTCCCATGTCAGCAGTGAAGTTTTGAGGGATGGTTGATTGGTAAGGCTGAGGTGTATTCAACCAGTAATCATTTTCCCATTGTTTTTGATTTAACCAAGCTGTTGGAGCTGGAATGAACTCACCATCTTGCTTAGTCCAAGACACATCATTTTTTTGTTTTTCAAGAATCGATATCAAAATATCTAAATTAAATTCAGACTGATATTTCTCGAAAGTTTTAGCTGTACCAGATTTATTAGATTTACGTTTGCAATGAGGATAAGCCTCCCAAAATTTCTCAAACGCTTCTGGGTACCCACCTTGTTTTTTACTTGCTTTAAAAAGAGTTGCTTTAATAGATGCGGTTTTTCCGACAAGATTGGATTCGGTTTTTCCGACAAGATTGCTATTATTCTTGTCGGTTTTTCCGAGTCCAGACTCTTGATTCTGTTTTTCCGAGTCGAGAACACCATCACATAATCTGTATTCTGTAACTGCTTTGTATTCTCGATCAGCTTCGATGATCTTCATTGACTCAAGAATGCGAATGGCTGAAATTACAGCATCTTTTTTATACCCAGTAGCGCGCTCAAATTCTGCAATGCTGATTGATCTACTATCAACACCCCAGCCACGAGTTCTTCTCACAATATAGACATACACAGATAATGGTGCGCCCTTTAGCTCTGCTAACATGCTGTTATCAACACAGGCATTAGGGAGCATAAATGCATTAACAATAAAAGCACTCACAGTTTCTCCCCCACCATAAATCTGCATAATTCTCCTTTTGCAACTGCTAAGTGGTGTGCATTTTCAATTGTTTTACTAAAAACAAATGCCTCCACAGCTTTTTGGAAATTATCAATTCGACGTTGCAACTCGATTTCAAGCATTTGAGATCGTACCTGATCTTAAAACACACCCTACTTTCTTGGCTGATTTAATTAAACAAGCAAAGGACCATATCAACACACTTACACCAGATCAACTTGCGATGATTAAAGCAGGTGAGGAAATGGAAAACTTTATTCAAAGTTGTGGTGAAGCTCAATATGCAAGTGAGTTGAATCAATTAACCGAGTCTTTGGATAAACAACATCCTTTCTATCAAAACATGCGTTTATCTGTGTTGAATCGTGCCAATGAATTGAAATGCACCTATAACAAAGAACGTGGTTCTTGGGTTGATTCACCTGAATTTAACGGTATTACGGATGCTCAACGTGATGAACTCCAAGAGCTATTAAATCAAGCTGGTATCGATGTGATGACGTTCTGTGAAAACAATGGAATTGACAGCCTGATCAGTATTGAATCTCAACATTTTGAAGCTGTTAAAGCTGACGTAATTAAGCAAGGACAAGGGAAAGCTGTCGCATGAACACCGTAATTTTAGACACAGAAACTCATTCAATTAATGGCTACCCAATTGAAATCGCTTATGCACCCTGCTCACTTGAGCAAGGTGTGTTGGTGGTGAATCAAGACCAGGTATTCGATGAATACTACTCTTGCCCTGCTCCAATTTCATTGGGTGCTATGGCTGTTCATCACATCCTTGAAAGTGATATTGCATTAAAACCAAGTTATGAAACTTTCCGTTTACCGTCGGGTGTGGAATTTATGATTGGTCACAAAGTGGATTATGACATTCAAGCTGTTCGCTTATGTGATTCATCTATCAATGTGAAGGGTATTTGTACCTTAGCTTTAGCTCGTATGGTTTGGAAAAACTTGGATTCTCATACGCTTGGTGCTTTGTATCACATTGTTCAAGAGTGGTTGCTTGAGCGTGATTTGCCTAAAAATGTGGTTGAGAGTTTGAAGGAGGAAGGTTGATGGGTGCATTTAAATACACAATAACAGTCGAGGCAGACACCCCTCCTAAAATTATGCTAGGTCAAGACATTGGGGGTGCGATTGTTAAAGAACTTAAAGAGATTCAAGCTGAACTTGTAACTGCTGCTCAATTAGCCAAAGCCTACAATCTAAGTGTAACAACGATTCGAGAGAAGCTTACAAGCATTAATCAAGGATCAGAAGGTAAGTCGCTATACAATCCTCAAATAGCACATAACCTACTCACCCAAAAAGTAAGAAAAGGAAGACCGAGAGCTAATTAGCTCTCGTTTAATAACTTGTATTCTGGAGAAATCAATCATATGAGTGAATATAATCACTTAGTATAGATTCTACTTTAAATAATAAAAAGAACCCAATGATACCCCTTCCTTAAAGCCCACTACTAGATGCTTGCACCAAAGTGTAAATAAGCTCTCAACTGAATTTAGATATTCCTAGACCAATCCTTACTTATGCTTGAAAAGCATTTTTTATTTATGTATTAT
This sequence comes from Acinetobacter sp. FY683, assembly GCF_059515885.1. NCBI lineage: Bacteria > Pseudomonadati > Pseudomonadota > Gammaproteobacteria > Moraxellales > Moraxellaceae > Acinetobacter > Acinetobacter sp. FY683. The sequence continues at coordinate 6,440 of NZ_JCAKNA010000022.1, forward strand.
TTTTATCAATAACTTATTTCTATAAAACAATCTAACTACTAGGAATTTTATCATGTCTAAATTTACAACTGTTCTCGCAACTACTATGGCTATTGGCGCATTAGTATTAACAGGATGTTCTAAGGAAAAAGAAGTTGAAACTGTAACAGTTACAGAAGTTGAAGCTTCTGCTCCTGTAGCAGCTAGTGATGCTGTGGTAGAGAGTTCAGCTCCAACAGTTGTAGAAGTCGTAGAGGTTGAAGTTTCTGCCCCTGCTTCTGCTCCAAGTGCAAACTAATATAAAATTATAATTACTAGCAAAACGATATTGCTGGTTTCTAAAAAAGGATGAAATTTCATCCTTTTTTATCATCTATACATCAATATCATTCTCAACTCTAATGACTTAGATTTCTAATACAAATTTATAGCTTCATACTCTCATTTTCATTAAACATTTCAACCAAGTCTTGAGCATCAGGGTTGTAGTAAGTGTTAATTAAAATTCCGATAGTCTTATGCCCTGTAATTTTAGCTAATATTTCAACAGGTAGTTTTTTATCTTTTACCATGCGAGTGATAGCTTCATGTCGAGTGTCATGAAAGTTGATTTCATTTAGCCCAGCTTTTTCTCTTTCCCTATGCCATGTTCTTCTGAATGACTTTTCTTTTACGGGAACAATAATGTCCTGATCATCAGGAATCAGTGATAAAAGTCGTTTAGCTTCTTTTGACAAAGGTACATTTCGAGAATCACCATTTTTGGTCATGGGTAAATAAATATACCCATCTTTAATATTACTTCGAGTCATTGAAAGTATTTCACCCTTTCGCATTGCTGTTTCCAAAGCAAAGAGCATTGACCATGCAACATAATGCATCACTCGAACAGGTGTAGTATTTTTATCCCATTTTAAGCACTCAAGCATTTTTTCTTGATCAGCTTCATATATTCGCTGCTCTCTTGGCTTGCCTTTATTTGGCTTAGTCACAACAGTCCATACATTCTTTTCTAAAATGAAAAGCTCTTTGATTGCGTAACTAAATACAGATGCAAACATAGCAAACTCACGAAGTGCTGTACTGCTCTGCACTTCCAATACTCGCTTATTTCTCCAACGCACAATATCTTCAGGTTGAAAATCATAAATAGACTTTGTTGCTAACTCACCAAGAATTCGATCAATGTTGTCAAACTTATTTTTAATAACATGAGCTGATTTTAATTTGATTCCACGCTCAACATAATATTTTCCACAAAGCTGCTTAAAAGGGTACGCAGGCCTTACCCCTTTTTCTTCTTCGGCTCTACCTGTTTTTAACTCAAGTAGTTTAAGCGCTGCCCACTGCTCACACTCTTTCGCAGTATCCCTTGTTGCTGAATAACGTTTTTTATCGTACGTCACAGTAATTCTAAAGGTCGAACCACGCTGTATTGGCTTGGGTAATTTCATAATATTCTTGGTGTAGATTTGGTGCAGATTTCTTTTAATAATACCAATTTTACTGTAAAAATTGTAAAAATAATGAGAATTTTATCACTTACGGTAATAGAAAAGCCGTCATATTGGACGGCTTTTTAAATCATAACATACTGTTTTAATTACTTTTTATCAGGAATAGATGCTTCAGTTGTAATATTTACTGTAATTTTATCTCCAACATTTGGCACATACGCACCTACACCAAATGCAGAACGATCAAAAGATGTGGTTGCATTAAAACCAATCGTTTCTAGTTTTGTCATTGGGTGTACAGCTTGTTGATTTAATACAGCATCTAAAACAACAGGTTTAGTCACATCTTTAATAGTTAAGTTACCTGTAATTTTAAAATGTTTTTTATCTGTAGTTTCAACTTTAGTACTTTTAAATGTGATGTTTGGGTATTTTGCTGCATCAAAGAAATCTGCAGTTTTTAAATGATCATCCAAAGCTTTTACATTTGTGTTTAAGCTTGCAACTGGAATCGTTACATCTACAGATGATTTTTCAGGCTTCGCATTATCTACATTAATTGTACCTTGAATATCGCTAAAGTTTGCAGATGGCGTAGAAAAACCAAAGTGATTCCAAGTAAATACTGTTGCTGTATGTGTTGGGTCAATTTTATAAGTTACAGCTTTTGCCATAGAAAGTGTTGTTGCCGAAGCAAGTGCTAAACCTAGTGCAAGTGTTTTAAATTTCATGTTTATATCCTTTTCTGAATATGAATTAGTCTATATTTTTCTTTAATAATTACACTGTTATGTATAAAACGATATGTTGCAAATATGGAACGACCCATAAACCGTGTACTTTATTTCAAGCTTATTCATTTCAAATTTAAGTTTGAATTATTTACACATACATAATCTACTTTGGTTGGTTATTAATACTAAACTATTACCATTAAATTGGGTTAAAAAAAGATGGATTTATACCCATCTTTTTTAGTCTAAATAAAATGATTATTCAATATCATAAACCCAGTTACGCGCTTGTTTGTCTGTGGTAGTTTCACAGACATAATAGTCGTGATCCCATGAATCGGGATGGAAGATTTCTTTTTTGGTGTAAGTGACATTCTTACCTTTTTCGATACAGACAAAGCTGTCGCCTTGGTCTTTCACTTGAGTTCCGTTGAGGAAACCACCAATACAGAGGAATCGGGATTGTTTGGGCATAAAAATCATACAATTTAAAAATAAGCTAGAAATTTTACACTGCTTTTAATATAGCATAACGATCTGATTCAAAATGCTACTGACTACTCGTGTTCATTTTTTAAATGCTTTTGGTATTCAAATTCTTCATCCTTCCAATCGCAAATAAATTTCTCTATGCAATTCTTTTGACTTTCAAAAGAATTCTTGTAATTTCTAATAATATCTTCAATATTTAATTCAGTATTAGGCTCTAAAGCTTGATAAGGTATATTTTTTACCAACTGATACTTATAAATATATTTACCCCATTCACTGCCAAAATCAGAAAGAGAATTTAGAAGTAATATAATTTGCTCATAATTATTTAACTGTACTCTTAAATGTTTCACATATTCTTTTTTCTGAGCTTCAGTCAAAATCTTAGACTCATCAACTTGTGTAACACAAAAATAAAGGTTTCTAAAATAATGCCCTAACCTACTTTGATGACCTCCCAAAGCTTTATAATTAATCCCAGCTTTAGAACTTATTAAACCTCTAACCTCTTCATCAGTAATAATCTCCATTAATTCTTTTACTTTAATAGCTTTATACTTTTTTAAGTAAGGGGCTAAAGTTCTTCTAGACCTAGTTCCACCGCCAATAAAAAAACAAAGATAAGCAATTTCCATTCTCTGTAAATTTGAAAAGCTATATTTCGGGTCTAACCATATATTTTTTTTAATATTTAGAGTTTCATATATAGCCATCAACTCTCTAAACATTTTTAAGAAAGCTTTAGCCCCCTCATAATTTTCACCATTATTTTTATCAATTACTATAGAATTGAAGTTTGCTCTATGAATTTCTAATAGTCTGAAAAATCTATCTTCAAACCTTTGTTGCTTAGCTCTATCTTTTTCATTGATAAAAGTTAGATATACAAAAACTAATGCAACGCTAGAAAAAAATAATGCAACTATCGAAGAAATAGCTGATAGTAAATCTCCCCAATATCCAATATGGACAATAAAATTATCTTGTGCATTTTTGTAGCTAACATCTTCTTTTATTTCTACTTTACTATCTTGTAATTTCTTTTCTACCGTATACTGATATACCTGTTGATCAACACTCATTTCTTTAACTATCTTATTACTTTCATCATTGTAACTTTTTTTCTCATCATGAGCTTTTAACCAATTTTGAAAGCCTATGTAATTTTCTTCATAAGCGTCCATTTTTTGAATAGAGTAACTTATATAATCTAATGATTTTTTAAATATATTCTGATTATTAAAGCACCAAATACATATATTAAAAATAACAATTAAAAAAACAAAATGCTTAACACTTCTAAAAGGGTTTAAAAAAGCATTATTAAAAAGTTTTTTTATCCATAAAATCATAAAATATTTCACAAAAAATAAGGGCTGATTAATCAGCCCTTATTTTTAACTCAAATCACTTTAATTTTCAACAAATTAAGACAATTGAGCAGCAGCAATTTTCTTAGTATCAACATCTTTAGAAGCGTCTGTGTAGTCGCTCATTTTGTCGAAACTTAAGTATTGGTAAATATCAGCAGACATGCTATCAATTTGAGCAGCATATTCTTGATATTCAGCAGGAGTTGGTAATTTACCAAGTACCGCAGCAACAGAAGCCAATTCAGCAGAAGCTAAGTAAACGTTAGCACCTTGACCTAAACGGTTCGGGAAGTTACGAGTAGAAGTCGAAACACAAGTTGTGTTCGGCGCTACACGTGCTTGGTTACCCATACATAATGAACAACCTGGCATTTCAGTACGCGCGCCAGCTTTACCATAAGTATTGTAGAAACCTTCTTCCATCAATTGACGTTCGTCCATACGCGTAGGTGGAGCAATCCACAAACGAGTTGAAAGTACGCCACCAGGAACTTTCTCAAGTAACTTACCAGTCGCACGGAAGTGACCGATGTTAGTCATACATGAACCAACAAATACTTCGTCAATTTTCACGCCTTGAACGTCAGATAACAATTTCGCATCATCTGGATCGTTTGGACAGCAAAGAACTGGCTCAGTAATTGTAGCAAGGTCAATTTCATACACTTTAGTGTATTCAGCGTCAGCATCAGCTTTAAGAAGTGATGGGTTCGCTAACCATTTTTCCATGTTCTCAACACGGCGCGCCATAGTACGAGCATCGCCATAACCTTCAGAAATCATCCATTTCAACATAGTAATGTTTGATTTAAGGTATTCAGCAACTTTCTCTTCAGAAAGTGTGATAGAACAACCAGCAGCTGAACGTTCAGCAGAAGCATCAGAAAGTTCGAACGCTTGCTCAACAGTTAAGTCAGTTTCCATTTCTGTTAAGTCGATCTCTAAGATACGACCAGAGAAGATGTTTTTCTTACCTTTCTTCTCTACAGTTAAGTCACCTTGCTGAATCGCAACGTAAGGAATTGCATGTACTAGGTCACGTAGAGTGATACCAGGTTGCATTTTACCTTTGAACTTAACAAGAACAGATTCAGGCATATCTAGTGGCATAACACCAGTCGCTGCAGCGAATGCTACAAGACCAGAACCCGCAGGGAACGAAATACCAATTGGGAAACGAGTATGTGAGTCACCACCAGTACCAACAGTATCTGGAAGAAGCATACGGTTTAACCAAGAGTGAATAATACCGTCACCTGGGCGTAAAGATACACCACCACGGTTCATGATGAAATCAGGAAGCGAGTGTTGCATTTGAACGTCAACTGGCTTTGGATAAGCAGCGGTATGACAGAAAGATTGCATAACTAGGTCCGCAGAGAAACCTAAGCAAGCTAAGTCTTTCAATTCGTCACGAGTCATTGGACCTGTTGTATCTTGAGAACCAACAGTAGTCATCTTAGGTTCGCAGTAAGTACCTGGAAGTACACCTTGACCTTCAGGAAGACCACAAGCGCGACCAACCATTTTTTGAGCTTGAGTGAAGCCTTTACCAGTTGCAGCAGGCTGAACTGGAGTACGGAATAAAGTCGATGGAGCAAGACCTAATTCTTCACGTGCTTTAGTTGTTAAACCACGACCAACGATTAAGTTGATACGACCACCCGCACGAACTTCATCAAGAAGTACTGGAGTTTTAAGTTCAGCTTCAGCAATAACAGCGCCATCTTTAGATGCAGTTACTTTTGCAGCAGCATGGTCAATGTTAAGTACAATTTCGTCGCCCATGTTCATGTTTTGAACATCGATTTCGATTGGTAACGCACCAGCATCTTCCATTGTGTTGAAGAAAATCGGAGCGATTTTAGAACCTAAGCAGTAACCACCGTCTTTTTTGTTCGGGATGTGAGCGATGTCATCACCAAAGAACCAAAGAACAGAGTTAGTTGCAGATTTACGAGATGAACCTGTACCAACAACGTCACCAACGTAAGCAACTTGGTTGCCTTTAGCAACAAGCGCTTTAATTTGGTTTAATGGACCAACTTCACCTGGTTTTTCAGGGTTGATGCCATCACGTTCGTTTTTCAACATTGCATTTGCATGTAATGGAATATCTGGACGGCTCCAAGCGTCTTGTGCAGGTGACAAGTCGTCTGTGTTTGTTTCGCCAGTTACTTTGAAAACTGTAAGTTTGATTTCTGAAGGAACGTCTTTACGAGTTGTGAACCATTCAGCATCAGCCCAAGATTGCATAACTGCTTTTGCATTTGCATTACCAGCACGTGCTTTATCTGCAACGTCATGGAACGCATCAAATACAAGAAGAGTTTTCTTAAGCGCTTCAGCAGCTAATTCAGCAAGTTCTGCATCATCAAGCAAAGCAACTAAAGGAGCTACGTTATAACCACCAAGCATAGTACCTAGTAAGTAAACCGCACGTTCTTTAGAAACTAATGGAGATGTCGCTTCGCCTTTTGCCAATGCAGCTAAGAAAGCAGCTTTTACATAAGCAGCTTGGTCTACACCTGCAGGAACACGGTTTTCAAGCAAATCAACTAAAAATGCTTCTTCACCTGCTGGTGGATTTTTTAATAATTCAACTAATGCAGCTGTTTGAGCATCATCAAGTGGTTTCGGTGGGACTCCGAGTGCGGCACGTTCTTCAACGTGTTGGCGGTAAGCTTCTAGCACGGTGTAATTCCTCTTCTTAAAAATTTATTTACAAATTCCAACCTTTTCAGGCTTCGTAAATAATATGGACTACTTTATGTTACTAAAATTCCAGTTAAAAGTTAATGCGCTACAAGTGTTTCTTCGTGATGCCCATTATTTATTAACTAAATGATGCCTATCTTGATTATTCGATAACCGAATTGCTAAAAATACGTACATCTTTGTCTTATATTTAACACTTTTTATGCACAAAAGAATCATAAAAAAGGCAACATCATGTTGCCTTTTTTATTTTTATATTGATATTCAACCTTAGTGGACTGTAGTGCTTTGAATATATTGCTCTAAAGTTGTGCAGCACCCTTCAAATTTTATTTGAATCTGATTTTCGTTTAGCATTTTACTCATCTTAATTTGACAAAAAAGAGACTCTATTTTTACATATTTGATTGTATTTTATGTAACCAAAAATACTTAGGCTATTTTGCTTCTTATATAAAAAAACCGTTCATTAGAACGGTTTATAATCTGGCATTTGATCATGCGGTGTTGCAATACATCTTTCCGTTACTTTTGCTTTAAGATTATCACGTGAACCTTCCACATCATTTTTCAATTCTGCTTCTGGTAATGCATAAGCTTCTTCAATAATTTTTAGTACAAAACCTTTGGTAGTTTCATCTTCAATTTTTTCTGCATGCTCAATTGCCTTGTCTTTTTCAATACCGTTTTGACGGTCTAAAACAATTGAACGTGCTGCATTACCTACGCTTGTACAGTAACCATGCCACTGTTCTTGCGGAGTTAAAGGTTTCTTTTCTGCACAGCCTGTTAATACAACAAGAATGCTCAAAGCAAGTAACTTTTTCATTCAAAATCTCCTCTTATGCCTATCATAATCAAATTTAACTTAAATAAGAAATTTCAAAGATTTTAAAAATACAAAAAAGCCCCTTCTGGAGCTTTTTGATACTAAATTTAACAAATTAAACCATTAACCACATGAAGCTCTTAGAACTTTTTGAGTTGTAGGATCAACTGTTATCGTAATACGATCTGATCGATAATCCATTGTAATAGGCTGACCAGGTTTGACCGTACGTACAGTAGATGATTTGGTTTTTTCTTTAATTTGCTCTTCAGTTAAATTTTTAAGTCCAACCAATTTTTGTGCTTCATCTGCTACACATTCAGCTTGGCTTTTTCTAAAGTATTCCCACTCTTCAATTACTTGCCCGTTGGGTAAGTGACAGTAACCAACTTGCCCCTTTACTTCATTTTCAATTGATAATTTTCCGCCTTGTTGTACACAATATTGGCTTGCAGGATTTGCCATACCTAGCTGAGGTTTACTGTCAGACTTTGTTTGTGCTGTTGAGCATGCAGTTATTGATGCAAAAATAGCACCAATTAATAGAAGCTTTTTCATAAATTATTATCATCTTAAAAGATTAAAATGTATCAGATTCTAAAAGTAGATGAGTCAATCATTTACAATTATTATTCAATAATAATGTTCATCTTACGCTACATATTCTTAAATTTTACTTTATTTTCGTTCATTCAAAAACCATAAAAAATGCCTGTAATTTATGAAAAATCATATTTTTACAGGCTCATCTTAATGAAAATCACCTAAACTAAAATTGAATAAGAAACGCGAGTTATAAGAATGTAACTTAACAATAAATCCAATACGCTATAAATTAAAGTAAATGATTGTTTTTTAAATACTTTGTTTGAATTTTCATAATAAACCTAGTTTTGGGTGATAAAAAACCTCCAAAAGGAGGCTTATATCTTAGTTATCGTTGTTGCAGTGTTTCTTCCACTGTGGCTCAAACATCGTGCTTCCATCATCATCCATAATCACTATTTCTTTAACAAGTACGTACTTTTTAAAACCTGTGTACTCACCCTGATCATTTTTAACATTCACTTCGCCACAAGCACCTTTTTGATTTCTAAATTGTGCTGAATCAGGATCTTTTAATTTTTGCTTAATATTTAAAATGGCTTGATCTTCAAGGCTTGCTCTAGCCTGCTGAGTACTATCAGCACACCCAACCAATCCCAATACAAAACACAACCCTAGTATTTTTTTCATACAACCACCCTCATATAGTGTACTTAAAATACTCAATATTAAGAAAAAAATAAACCCACCAAAGTGGGTTAGATTCCTAGAGCAGCATAAACATCACGATAGTTCATCTTAATGAAATTCAGAAGGATTTTTCCTCTAGCTGCACCTCTCAGATAATTATCTACAAGAGAGTCCTGCTCTAACTGGCTAATGATTGTGATTGTTGTTGCTCGGACAGCAAAACCAATTAAATCAGAGTCACGATGAGTGACTCGCCCTTTTCAGTCAATGCATCAACATTAGATTTACATCCTACAATAAACATAAAATACAAATGCTTATAAATTCTTCAATTTCCAAACAATTAGAAACGCCAGTTATAGAAAAAGTCGATTGCACGTTCTAATGACTGACTTGCTTCCATATATAAACGCTGATTCATTTGATAACGTAAGGTTAATTTGTTCACTGGCGTAAATACACCTACACCGTATCGAATGAACAAATCTGGCGTAATATAACCTGTTACGCTCACTTGCGTATCATCACCTGTACCTTGAGCATCTAAAGCTAAGCTACTTAAACCTAAAGTACGTCCAATTTGATTTGTAAAAGCACGCGTTCCACCAAGCCCCATACTAATACCAGCTGCAGCAATCGTATTATTTACATCCGATCTAAAGCCTTCTGTCTGACTCAATCCACTTGAACCTTCATTAATACGACCTGTAATAATCGCATTTAGCGCTTCTTGTTCAGACAGACCTGCATCATTATAAATTTGAATACTTGGACTTGTTGCCGTTCCTGCAATTCGAATTCCAACCAAACTACCTTGAATGTTTTTATTGGTATCTACATCTAAAGTTGGATTAGACAATGCACCATTAAAACGAGCAATAGCACGATTTAAATCTAAACTTTGTCCATAAGCTTCAATTTTTACACGCTTACTTACGCCAATTGCACCATTGGCACGCATTCCTGTTTCAGAACCACGCTGGGTTAAGTACAAACGTCCTGTTAATGGAATCCGACTATCAAAGCCTTGGAATATGACCTGATCGCCTAAACGTACGTCTAAGTCCGCATTAATATCCCAAGGTTTTGCAGCACGTAAAATGGCAAGTTGATCTTGTCCTTCATGTACAACACGCACATCTGGAGATACATTCACAACACTTGCAGTTGCTTCAGGCATTGAAATAAGTGCACGTGGTACATTTACCTCACCTTTTACAGTCAACTTATTTAAAAATGGATAAGCTTGTAATGAAACATCCGTATTCACAATAGCCGTAATTAAAGGTGCTTGACGTACCAACAGGTTATCACCTTTCAAATTCAGGCTAATTTTGGGTTCCGATTTCCAATCAAAATCCCCTGTAATTCGACCAACACCACGTCCACTGTTAAAAGCACCATTAATAGCTGCGTTATTTTGATTTATAGATGAATACAATTGAATATTGGTTAAATTGACAGGCAATGAAATCATACTAATTTCACCATCTTTCAGACGTATGCCACCTGTAATCAGAGGCTTAGTCAGTGAACCACCTACCTTACCTGCAAACGATAAAGTACCATCTAAACGGCGCACATCTGCAATAAATGGTTTAAATACTTTTAACTGCAACTCATTAAATGCAACTTCACCACGCATCGCTTTATTGGCAGAGTATGGATCAATCACCACATTGGCATAACCTGTACCAATTGCAGGTGTTTTTACATCTAAGCGTAGCTGTAAACCTTCAGCTATACTTTTCGCAATAATAGATATTTGGTCATATCTTAAATTAGAACCAATCTCTTGCGGATCATCGCCCGTAATACCAATAATGCCGTTTTGCGTTAAAAGTTTTACATCAATTTTGGGTTTTTGGTTTTGAGCCCAAGATGCTTTTGCATATCCATTCACCTTACCTGTAATTGCTAAACCATCTGGCATAAAGGCTGCAAAATCACTTAAGTCTACATTTTGAGTAACAAATGAAATATTACCTTTTGTTTTACTAATACGTGTTGGTTGATCAAAGCACAATTGACTTTGTTGGCTCATCCAGCAATGTACACCTATAAACAATTCACTATTTTTAGCGTTGTAAATAACAGAGGCATTTTGTTTTTGTACCAAACGTGTTCTAAGGGAGTCAAAATCACCTTTTTGAATTTGACCGAACCAATCATTATTGGCATTAAAACCACCCGCCAACTGTACATAAAAAGCACTAAGCTTATTTTCAGCTTTCACTTTAAGAATATGCGCTTTGCGTATTCCTGCAATTGAAATTTCACCTTTTTGAATTTCACGATCACCACTACGCAGTGAATTCAATTTTGTAGTTAATATTGTTGGCGTTGTATCTGATGTAGGTAATTCACCCTGAATTGTAAGTTGTTTTATACTAAATAAATTATTGAAACTAAAGCCATCTATAGCCAAATTTGCAGTTGCTTTTAAACGTGGTTTTGCTTGAACATTTAAATAGCCATACGCTTTCCCACGTAAACCACTATAAACTTCATATAACGCAGGTGCATTGATCTTAATTTTTAAGTTCTGAGTATTACCTGTCGCTTGAATTTGGTTTTGCGCATAAGATAAAAATAAATTATTGGCTTCAAATTGCTGTGGTAGCAGACCATTTCTGTGAGAACTTAGCAATATTGCTAAATTACCCGTCCCGCGAATCGGTTTATTATTAATCATTCCTGCAAGGTTTAAACGCGATATATTTACTCGTTTAATATTATCTGCCCATAACCCTTGTGTTTTCACTACACCTGAAACTTCGCCACGAATATTCGATACAAAATACTGAGGCTTAAAGCGTATAAGTGATGCATTTACATCCCAGCCAATTCCATGCGTTAAATTAATAACACCTTCAGCCGCAATGCGTCCTGCAATACCATTATGACTAAACTGGTTAATCTTAATATATTGTGATGTCCCTGAAACTTTAGCTTTTAAATGACCTTGACTACCTGCAATGGCACTCGTATTGAGCGCACCATCATAATCAACCGCAAAGCTTTTAAATCCACCGCCTTGCTTTTCATCGTGGAATAAAATAGCAGCAGTGCTTTTACCCGTTAAATGCATCGATTCATTTTGATCGGCTAAACGTCCCGTTAATGAAATTGGATTTAAGTGAATAATTTGTTGATTTGGCTTCGCATAACCATTGGCTTTAACATGACCATTCAACAAATTAACTGGTGCCGCACTAACTACGGTTTGCGGATTGAAATTATTCGCATCAAGTAATGCATTCCACTTAAGTTGACGTTTATCTGTTGGCAATTCAACAAAGGCACTTCCTTTTAAACCACCTTGACCTGCGCTAAAACTAAAGCTTGGAACCTTTAAGTTATTATCTTTAATATTTAACTGTGCCGAATATTGTCCTGCTGGTAATACAGATTTTTCATGTTGCTTAATAATTGTGGCTACATGAATATTTTGTTGATCTTCCACTAAACTCAGATTTACATCACCTGAATCACTTTTCAACCAACCAATATATGGCATTTCACGATCTAAACCTTTCCAAGCAATATTCATCAACATTGGTTCAGGCTTTTTCGTTTTTTCTTCTTTTTGATCTAGTTTTAAATTCCAAGTTTCATATTTATCGAAACCAACATTTGCTGTGACATGTAAGCCATCTGCTAACAATCCTGTAGAGGCTAAATTTGCATCTAAAGACGGCGGTAAAAAATCACGAATCACTTGGGGAATAATTTTATCGGTAGGCTTAATATTATCTAAGCGACCTTTTAAATCCCAAGTCACATGATCTTTCCAACTTACAACACCTGCAACATTTACCGCGCCATCTAACAATTGACCATTGACTGTTTCAAGATTTAATTGATTCACTAAGTCTGTATACATGGATGCTGTATAACGACCTTCTGGAATATCCTTTCCACTTAGGTCTGTATTTAAATCAATATTTAGACGTTCAATGTCGCCATAGTATTTGGCTGTACCTTTTTTCGCAAAAAGCTTTTGATCTGTTAATAATGGTAAATGATAGTTTCTAAATTTTAATTCACCTTTCATTGGAACATTATCACGAAGTGGATGTACAACGCCCCAACCCGTTAACAAGTCTGGTGTATTGGTTGCAAAACCTGCTTCAATCGTTTCTAACGTGCCATTTGCAACAACATGAATACCATGAATATTTAAACTGTCATTGAGCGATGGGATATTCACATCACCTGTTGCTTGAATTGGGTATTTACCCTGATCAAAAGTCATACTGCCATTGGCATTCTTCACATTTAAATAGCCCATATCCATGCGCGTATTTTTAAATGTAAGTTTCGTTTCATCCCATAGTGCTTTTTCTAAATGAATATCAAAAAAATCGACTTGTGTCGTGCCTGTATGAATCGCAAGCTTATCAACATCTGCTTTATCTAAACGTAAAACAAAGGGTAACCGAATTTCGTCATATTTAAACGGTTCATCTGAATGAGGCCCTTTGGTTATAATTTGTAGATTTTTTACATCTGCATGCGTTAAATGTATTTCTTTTTTAATAATTGCTCGCCAGCCCAATGACACATCTGCTCGATCAATTTTGACATCTACAGCATCTAGGGTGACCAATACTTTACGTAAAATAATTCCGTTCAGTAAATTGCCACTTTCATATTCATAATGAATAATTTGTTGACGCTCTAATACGCTATCTAGTAAAAATTTACTGCCTCGATCCGTTGAGAACATGACCGCCAAAGCCGCAACAATGAATAAAACCACAAAAAGAAGTGACATCAAGACACTTCTTAATATTCTTCGCTTTTTAGGCAAAGGAGTTGGTAATTCTGATTGCTGTTCTACTTCAGCCATAAATCTTCTCTAAACGTAAATTATAATTGTGAGCCAATAAAGAAATGTAAGCGTATTGGTTTACCTTCATCAGACAATCCACTTGCAATATCTAATCGAATTGGACCAATAGGTGATGCCCAACGAATCCCGACACCTGCACCGTATGCAGTCGGCGTTTTAAAATCTGCATCATAAGCATTACCAAAGTCTGTAAATACAGCCGCACGCCATCCTTCAGCGAATTGGTAATTATATTCAAGCGAACCAACCGCTAAGGCTTGACCACCCACCTTAAATCCATCTTCTCTTGGAGACAAACTCTTATAGTCAAAGCCACGCATCGACTGGTCACCACCTGTGACATAGCGCAAATTATATGGCACGCGACTAAAATCATCGGTAAAGATATAACCTAAGTCAGCTCGACCCACAAATTGATGATCATAGCTATCTCCCAGAGAATAAATAAAACGCCATCCCAAATTGGCAATTGCCATATTGACGTCAGTCATAAGGTTATCGCTACCCACTTCAATTTTGTAGATCTGTTTAAATCCTTTCGATGGATTCACACGTTGATCTGAATCTGTACGTGAGATTTCATAACCAAATAATAAAGACTCTTGTTCTGGATTTCCTGTCCCTAAAAAGATATCTGGAATATCATCGACATTAAAAACGCCCTGTCCCGTTAAACGATCAAGTCGATAACGCACACCCATAACATGTTGCCAACTTCCTCGAGGGTTTCGAATAATTCTGTCTGCACCCAAGACAGCAGATTCAATCAATAAGCTACCTGTATCAGAAACGTCTTTACGTTCTTCACGCTCATAACCACCCACTAACGAAATATAGTCATTTAAAGGATGACTATATGGAATGTTGTAACGACCATCTATGGCTTGACGTTTTTCAGACAACTCAAAGTTAGCGTCAAAAGAATGACCACGTTTATTGACAATGGCACGGCGGTATTGACTACGTAAACGTACACCTGTGTCCGTACCATAACCTAAACCGACCTCAGCATTATTTCGCTTATCGGCATTTAACGTCACAATGACAGGGATTATTTTTTCTTCTCGTGCTTTTTCTTTTAATCGCTCTATTTCATCTTCTCTTGTTTCTTGCTCTACTCGAAGCTTCTTAATTTTTTTATTGTTATCATCTCCGCCAATACCTGCAAACTGCTCTTCATTGACTACATTTTGCTTCACCTCAGTTGGTGATTTTTCGACAGTCTTGCTTTGCAAAGGATCAATAGATGTTCCATTTGCCAAATTTTCTAAATCAATTAAAGCTTGAAGATCAGGTGCATATTCTAATTTTTTCTCAATCGCATCTGGACGTACAGCATCAACCAAGGTGTAGTTAAAATAACGTGAGTTTGTTAAATTATTTGCTAAAGTATTTACACGCCAAAATGCATAATCCTGACCATCTGTCCATGGTACTAACTGTTCAAGAATATCTCGATCTAAAGGAAACTCTTCTGTAGGGTCACTCATGCGAAATTCAACAGCACCAATTTTATATCGGTCACCTGTTTCATATTTCAGATTAATGTCGGCTGTATCTTGAGGTAATGAAACTTTTACATCATGCATACGCCAATAAGAATCAAAATAACCATTATTACTTGCTGCATCGACTATTCGTGCTTTGGTCTTTTCATATAAACCCTGATTAAACACATCACCTTCAGATAAATCAGGTAATACACTAATCACTTGGAATTGTGGCTGATTTTGACCCGCACCGCTAAATTCAATATTGTCCGTTGTAACAAGAACGGGGTTATTCGGTACAACTAAAACCTTAACCTTTCCATCGCCAACTTTTTCAAACTTAAACTCGGCATTATAAAAGCCAACGGCCTGTGCGGCTTGATTAGACAGTGTTCTTAATTGAGAAATAGAAGAAATAAAATCTTCAAATGCCTCTACTGTATAGCTTGATAATTTGGCTTTAACATTCGCTTTTAAAGCCTCAATTGCTTCTTTTTCTTGTTTAGAATAATGATTCAAATCATCATTAATGACAATTTCCGCACTAATACGAGGGATTGTTTGTCCATAAAGAAGTTGTTGTGGTCTAACTTTATAATATAGTCTTTTAAAGAAACCCATTTCTTCTTGTTCTTTAGATTCTGTTTCTAAATGAATAGAATTTAGAGTTCGACCACTTTCATTGGCTTCTACGACCACTTTACTATCGGCCTGAATGCTATTCATTAAAGCATCAACATTAATAGGTGCTTGATTAATAACCGCCAAATCTTGTTTTGATGCATCACCTACTAAAATATCTTTCGATTGCTCTGCACGATTTTTTTCAGCATCTTGCTTGGCTTGTTCAGCCACCTTTAAAATATCTTGCACCATCTGATCATCGGCAGCTATTTCAGGTAAGTTTTCTAATTCATCTATACCAATAGGTGCAAATGCTTCAACAGGTTTTGGCGAATGTACTTGATCTTGAAGCATTTGATAACTGTCAAAATCTTCATGAATTGCATAAAGCTGCTTATTAACATGTGGTTTGAATTCGGTATTTGCAGTATTAGCCGCATTTGCTTTTATTTCTTCTTGATATTCAGCAGGTAACTCAATGGGACTATAGTCAAATTTAGATTCTGTTTGTGCAAAACTATATTGCGCCATTAAGCCTAAAAAAATACTCATACATAATTGTTTATGCCCCATTCGTTCCAACGCAGAATGAATACTTAAACTTAATGTTGATTTTTTAAACTTGAAATTTTCAGGCATAAAACTCTAAACCAATCTAATATTTTTAATATGAAATCCGTATCAATACTATCACATGAGTAAAATACTATATGACATCCATTATCAAATAACCTTAAAATATCATACAGGAATTTTATAGTAATATAGAACTTGCTCACATTTTTTAATAAAACTTTTAAAGCAGTGCCAAAATTATGGATAACAACGAACATCTATTAGGTACACGTCGTTTTTTACCGATGTTTATCACTCAGTTTTTTGGCGCTTTAAACGATAATGTTTATAAACAAGCCCTTTTATTAGTCATTACTTATGGCTGGATACAACAAAACGCAAATGTAAGCACACTGAATAACTTTGCTGCTTTGTTATTCATTTTGCCTTATTTCATTTTCTCCGCAACAGCAGGACAAATTGCCGATAAATACGAACGCTCACAATTGGTACGCTACTTAAAAGCTGCTGAAATTTTTATTATGCTTTTGGCAACAGTAGGCTTTCTGATTGGAAATTTATGGCTACTTTTAATCGCATTATTTTTAATGGGCACACATTCCACATTTTTTGGTCCTATTAAATATGCAATTTTACCTGAAATTTTAAAACCAAATGAACTCATGTCTGGAAATGCCTTATTTCAATCTGGCACATCTATGGCTATTTTAATTGGTATGATTTTAGGCGGTGCAGTTATCTCTTTATCGCAAGGTAATTTGGTTTGGATTAGTGCGACTATCTTAATCATTGCTATTTTAGGCTACCTTTCTAGTACTTTTATTCTTAAACAAAAAATCACAGCCAATGATCTTCAAGTAGATTGGAACTTTTTTAGAACAAGCTTTCAAACCCTAAAATACGCAAAAAGTTTGCCTCTTATTTTTACAATTCTCTTAGGTAACTCTTGGTATTGGTTTTATGGCGCGACTTATCTCACCCAAATTCCGCAACTTACCCAAGAATATTTATATGGTAATGAAAATGTAGTGAGTCTTTTACTTACCTTCTTTTCTGTAGGTATTGGGTTAGGTTCTTTACTATGCAGAAAAATTGGCGGCACTGAAGTCAATATTAAAATGGTACCTATTGGTGCAGTTGGTCTAGCTATTTGTGCTTACTACTTAGCAGCAAGCCTATCTTTTGTACCAACACATACGGGTGAACTACTAACACTTACCGAAGTATTTCACCAAGATGTAAGTTATTACCACGTTATGATTGCCATTACATTATTAGGGGTAAGTGGTGGTTTTTACATCGTACCGCTTTATGCCATGATGCAGGCATATTCACCGCGCTCACATCGTGCACGTGTAGTTGCAGCAAACAACATATTAAATGCAATATTCATGGTAACTTCTGCTATATTTTCTATTATTGTATTAAGTATCTTAAAACTAGATATGAAAATACTATTTTGTATTACAGCCACTTTAAGTGCAGTATTTTCAGTGTGGTTACTCATTCGAATTAAACCACTCTTAAAAACGACACAGCTCTCGTTGGAGGATTAACTCATGCGTCAATTCACAGGTATCGATAAGCTTATCAACTCATTCGATCAAGCTTTACGTAGCTTAGTACCTGGTGCAACATCTGCACATCGAGAAAATCCTGCAAATGAAACAGACACTCAACTTGGGGTAAGTGAGGCACGTCATGTTGCAGGTCTTATGCGCGTCAACCATAGTGGCGAAGTATGTGCTCAAGCTTTATATCATGGTCAAGCACTTACAGCAAAATTACCCAATGTACGTCGTGAAATGGAATTTGCTGCAATTGAAGAACAAGATCATTTGGCATGGTGTGAAGATCGATTAAAAGAACTCGATAGCCACACCAGTTTATTTAATCCTGTTTGGTATAGCCTATCTTTTGGTATGGGTGCTTTAGCAGGTATTGCAGGCGACAAATACAGTCTTGGTTTTGTTGCAGAAACTGAGCGCCAAGTAAGCTTGCATTTAATTGATCACATTAATCAATTACCTGCTCAAGATGAACGCTCACGTAGAATTTTAACTCAAATGAATGAAGATGAGTTACATCATAGAGATACTGCACTCAATGCAGGTGGTGTAGATTTACCTCTTCCTGTGCGGATTGCCATGACCGGCGTTTCTAAACTCATGACAAAAACGAGTTATTACATTTAAGTTTCAATAGCACATTAAAAAAAGCCCCAAGAGGGGCTTTTTTTATTTCAACTTGTTAATTAATTAACGCGCATCAATCGGTGGAACTTTACGTAATTCATAGCCCGTATAATCTGCACTTGGACGAATAATGCGATTGTCCGCACGCTGCTCCATCACATGTGCAGCCCAACCTGTTACACGAGACATCACAAATATTGGAGTAAACAGTTTTGTTGCAATATCCATAAAGTGATACGCCGAAGCATGGAAGAAATCTGCATTACAGAATAACTTTTTCTCGCGCCACATTACTTCTTCACAGCGTACAGATACAGGATACAACACTGTATCTCCTACATCTTTTGCTAAACGCTCAGACCAAATTTTAATAATGCCATTACGTGGATCATTATCTTTGTAAATCGCATGACCAAAGCCCATGATTTTTTCTTTACGCTCAAGCTTTCCAAGCATTTCACGTTCAGCTTCTTCAGGTGACTTCCAGTTTTCAATCATTTCCATTGCTGCTTCATTTGCACCACCATGCAATGGACCACGAAGTGAACCAATTGCACCAGTAATACATGAATGCATATCTGATAATGTTGATGCACAAACACGCGCAGTAAATGTTGATGCGTTAAACTCATGCTCTGCGTACAAAATTAACGAAACATTCATCACTTGTTCATGCAGTTCATTTGGCTTTTCACCACGTAATAAATGCAAAAATTGTGCGCCTATCGAATCATCATCTGTATTTTCGTTAACACGAATGCCGTCATGACTAAAACGATACCAATAACAAATAATGGCAGGTAACGTCGCTAAAATACGGTCTGCAACATCTTGCTGTTCTGCGAAAGAGTTTTCTGTTTCCAAATTACCAAGCATTGAAACGCCCGTACGCATCACATCCATTGGGTGTGAGTTTGCAGGAATTCGCTCCAAAACTTCTTTTAGTGCCTGTGGTAATGAACGTAAAGATTTTAATTTTGCTTTATAAGCATCAAGCTGTTGCTGATTTGGCAATTCACCAAAGAAAATTAAATAGGCTACTTCTTCAAATTGGCAATTTTCAGCAAGGTCTTGTACATCGTAACCACGGTATGTAAGACCTGCACCGCTTTTACCTACTGTAGATAATGCAGTCTTTCCTGCAACTTGACCACGCAACCCTGCGCCTGTAAGTACTTTTCCTTCAGCCATTTTTTTAATTCTCCTGTTTAAACAGTTTATCTAATGTATTTTCAAAGGTGTGATAATCTAAAAATTCGTAAAGTTCTTTTCGTTGCTGCATTTTATCAAGAACATTCACTTGCGTACCTTGCTCACGAACAGCTTGCATCACTTCTAGTGCCGCTTTTTGCATAGCTCGAGTTGCAGAAAGTGGATACAGCACCATTGAAATACCTTGCTCACCCAACTCATCGACTGTGTAATACGGCGTATCACCAAATTCTGTAATGTTAGCCAAAACAGGTACACCCACCGCATCACAAACCGTTCTGTACATGGTAATGTCGGTCATGGCTTCCGCAAAAATTGCATCTGCACCCGCTTCAACACAAGCACAAGCACGATCAATCACCGCATTTAAACCTTCTTTTTGCAAAGCATCTGTACGTGCCATAATCACAAAATTAGAGTCAGTTTTTGCATCTACAGCAGCTTTAACACGGTCTACCATTTCTTGTTGCGTTACAATCTCTTTATTTGGACGATGCCCACAGCGTTTTTGTGCAACTTGATCTTCAATATGAACCGCAGCAGCGCCAGCAGCGATCATTTGTTTTACTGTACGTGCAATGTTAAATGCTCCGCCCCAGCCTGTATCGATATCAACCAATAATGGCGTATCTACACGTTCTGTAATACGGCGTACATCTTCTAAAACATTGTCTAAGCTTGTCATTCCTAAATCAGGCAAACCATAAGAGTAATTTGCAACGCCTGCGCCAGATAAATAAATAGCTTTGTATCCTACTTGTTTTGCCATCATAGCTGCGTAGGCATTTACCGTACCCATAATTTGTAATGGTTTTTCTGCATCCAATGCTTGTCTAAATGCTAAACCTGCAGATTTTTGTTGTGTCATTGTCCCTTCCACAGCATCAATATTATTTATCGAGCTTCGAGTATATCTATAAATTTCGTTCAATCTATATTCACATAGAACAAATACTCTAGAACTTTAGTCAAAAGATATATGATTATTCACACTATTTTTTTTGAATACTTTGAAAAAAACATGCGTTATAGAATATTTGGTATAATTTAGAAAATTCCTTTTCCCAATGATACGAATGCAAAATAATTTTCAGTTTACACAGGCAATTATTCATGACATACCACAAACAAAACGTGGACATGAACGCTGTGTCTCACTTTTAGAAAGTGCAACTGAATTATTTTTAAGTCGCGGTTATGATGCTGTTTCTCTTGATGACATTGTAAATCACGCAGGTGGTTCAAAAGCTTCCATTTATAAATACTTCGGCAATAAAGATGGATTATTTAAAGCGATTTGCGATTATCGTCGTATGCAATTTTTTAAAGACATTAGTATTTCGTATAGTCAAGAATCTTCAGATTTACGCACCAATTTAATTAACACACTTTTAAACTTCAATCTGCATATTCAAAAGCCTGAAAATGCATCATTTATGAAGTTAGTGATGGAACAAGGACAACGCAACTCAGAATTAGCACGCTATATTCACGATAATGGCCCATTAAAAATCCAACAAATTGTCGCGAATGTTCTACAACAAGCCCATGAAGATGGTTTGCTTTATTGTGAAAATCCTCTTTATTCTGCACAGCTTTACTTTGGAATTTTACGAAATTTAGAATGGCGTATTATTATTGGTGTTCCATTAGAACAAGATGATCAAGAAACTCTCAAATACATAAACTACGCGGTCGATCGCTTCTTAGACGGTCACCAAAAAGGCTAGTTTTTTTGCTTTTTTGTATAATTATAGTATAGAGTGTTCGATTCTCCTTTTTTCATTAACCAACCAACAACTAATTGTTGTTTTTATTCAGCAATTATTGTGGAGTAACCATGGCTCTACGTCACTTTCTTACTTTACGCGATTTATCTACTCTCGAACTCAACCAAATCATCCAACGCGGTATTGAGCTGAAACGAAAGCAGCACAATAACGAAGTTTTCCAACCTTTTGTTGGTAAAGTGATGGGGATGATTTTTGAAAAATCGAGCACCCGTACACGCGTTTCGTTTGAAGCAGGTATGAGCCAGTTCGGTGGTAGTGCAATTTTCCTTTCTTCTCGTGACACGCAATTAGGTCGTGGCGAGCCAATTGAAGATTCTGCACGTGTAATCTCAAGTATGCTTGATATTGTGATGATTCGTACTTTTGGTCATGACATTGTAGAACGCTTTGCTTCTTACTCGAAAGTTCCTGTAATTAATGCTTTAACTGACGATCACCACCCTTGCCAATTGCTTGCGGACGTTCAAACTTTTGTTGAACACCGTGGTTCTATTGAAGGTAAAACTGTGGCATGGATTGGTGATGGCAACAATATGTGTAATTCATATATTGAAGCTGCGCACATGTGGGGCTTTAAATTAAAAATTGCAGCACCTAAGGGTTATGAACCTCAAGAGAAATTCTTGTCTGAATTTGCACATTGTGTAGAACTAGTAGACTCTGCTGAAGATGCTGCAGTAAATGCCGACCTAATTGTAACTGACGTTTGGGCAAGCATGGGGCAAGAAGAAGAGCAAAAAATTCGCGAAAAAGCATTTGCTGATTTCCAAGTGAATGAGAAATTAATGGATTTGGCTCACCCAGATTGTTTATTTATGCATTGTTTGCCTGCACACCGTGGCGAAGAAATTTCTGAAAATATGCTAGAACATAAAAATGCTGTAGTTTGGGATGAAGCTGAAAACCGCTTACATGCTCAAAAAGCTTTAGTTGAATTTTTATTAAATGAAAATTTAAAGAAAGACTAAAAGTTTGATGTATAAAAGCCCCTTATTTAGGGGCTTTTTTACATTTGAAGATACAGTTTCAAGATTATTTAGAAGTTATACTTCCAACCAATATTACCTTGGTAAGCTTGGTTAGAATGGCTACCTGCAACATATGATGTATTTAACCAAACTTGACTGTTTTTAGTTAGGTTACCTTCAACACCAAGTTTAAGCTCACCTAGATTTGCTGATCCTTCATTTTCATAGCGTACATCATCAATCACAACTGAATATGGGTTGGTATTATGAATAAAGTTAAGTGCAACATATGGACGGTAGCTTGTTAATTTATTTCCATTAGTTGGAATATTTAAATAAGTTTTAACACCCATGCGTGCTTGTATATTGTCTTTACCATGGTAAATATCAACACTTTGAGCATCTTTAAAATCATCAGCATGAACACCTTGATAAATTAACTGAGCTTGTGGTTGAATCCACCAGTCTTTTTTACCATTTTTATTCAACAGATAATCACCACCTGCTTCAAGAGAAGCAGTTATACCCGATGAGTTGTATTTATATTGATTTTGATCTGGTGTATCAACTTTGTTTTTAAACTTGTTCCAAAGTACCCATGAATCAATATAAGCACCACGTTCTTCTACTGGGTGTGCATACCAAGTTCCATATAGACCTAAGCTGTAACCATCGATTTTAGTCTTAGATTCACGAGTCGTTAAGCTTGAACGTGTTTTACCATCATAAGTCGCGACCCCCCCCATAGCACCTATATTGAATTGATCTTCTTCACCTAAGGTAACTAAGCCGGTACCAATTTGAGTCACGAAGCTATTCCCTGTTGTTTTTAGCTGACTGTCCATTGTTTTGAATTTGTTATGTCCACCATAAGCACGTACCCAAACATTCCCTACGTCTTTATTATTACCTAGGTTTTGATATTGGCTTGCACCTTCACGATCTTCTAGACGGGAAGTGAATAGTGTATTACCCATGGTTTCGACTGCTAAATATTCACCTACATCTGGGGTGTAAACTGGAGGTCTTGGATCAGTTTGATCAACGGGATTTAAAGTACTTACTAAGTACCAATTATCATAAATAGTTGTATTTGTTCCCGTATTTGCTTTTTTTAGGTTTAGTAAATAATCAAATGCACCTGCGGAAACAGCACCGTTCTTTAAGTAGAATGTTTGACTAGAATCAGAGGAACCTGTTTGAATAATATTAATACCATTTACTGTTTGAGCTCCAGAACCCTCAACATTATTGACTTTTACTTCTGTAGAACCAGTTGCATTCCCAGTGATAATAAGCTTATCTGTTTTGGATGAATCATCATTTAATTCAGTATTAAGAATTAAGATGCCATCATTACCAATATAATCATTGCTAATAACGACTGTTTGATCTAATGTTTTTTCCTTTCTTAAGTCTAATGTACCCTGATTACTTAGATTTGAGTTAATTTGGAAAGAACCTTGTGTTTTTAATACAGATCCAGCTTCAATGAAAATTCCTTGTCCATCGATTGTTGATGCATTAAAAATACTATCTCCATTGTTTAGTAAACTAATATCTGAGCTATTTTTTAAATAAAAGTTTTGAAAATTTGTAAACTTAGTAGTATCTAAGGATGTATATTGGGATTTGTTAAAATTAACTGTATTAAATTCAGAGTTTCCAGAAATTTCACCACCATCAAGTTTAGGAATTTTATTCAAATCAACAGTACCATTTAAATTTACTGTGTCATTACCACCGCCTAATGTGATATTCCCCAATAATTGAGCACCTTCATAAATATTGACAGTAGCTTCACCAGTACCATCTAAAATGATACTTTTATCTATTGCAGCAGTAATACTGGTACCATTTTGTATATCTATTGCACTATTAACATTATTGGCAATTACAATGCCATTCGATGAGAGTGATGTAATAATTGAATCTTTTCCTAAGTTAATAAGTGCTTTAGATGAATCCAAATTCATATCTGTTACATTTTCACCTAATGACAAAGCTGAAATACCATTGACTGTTAAGGCATCGCCATTCGAGATTAAATCAGATTGTTCGGCAACAATTGTTCCAGCTGAAATAATAATTGCTTTATCTGTATTTGATGTATCTATATAATTATTTGCATTTGTTTCAATGCTCAAGTTTTTAGTCTGTATTTTAGCAGTCGCACCAGTTTGATTAATACCAACTAAGCCTTCTGAACTAATGGTAATATCACCATTTTTAACATTAATATTACTGTTACTATTAGAAATAGCTGCAAAAATTTCTGCTTTTTCAGCATCTGTTTCACGAAGTACTTCAACTACTCCTTTATCATAAAAAATGGATAAGTTTTTTCCAATATTTATATTAGCTTGGTTGGCATCAATTCCTGATACACCTGTATTTTGATAAAGAGATGCATTTCCCTCAACAGCAAGTTTTGATCCTGCTCCTAAATACCAAGAAGCTCCTGATTTTCTTGCGGTAATATTAATACTTGTACCATTACCCTCATTTTCCAAATGATTTGTTATTAAATCACCCTTAACATTTAAGCTTCCATCATCATTTATATAAAACAAATTAAGCTTTGCTCTGAGAGCAGAAAGTGCTGGATCCCAAGAGTGTTTACGCCAAATAACAAAATTACCCTCAATATTTGCTGTGGCATCTGTTCCAATTAATAATGCATGTGCATTAGTTACAGCTTGTTGTAAATAAAAATTTCGATCAATATCTAATGTTATATTGCTATCAATAGTTAATAAAGCACTACCAGCCCTCTCGGATTGAAGTGCCAAATAGTTTGCATCAGTTTTAGTATTACTCACCTGTGTTAGACTGTTACCTGGAGATTTTGCTTGATCACTAAATTTTTGGTTAAGAAACTTTCCTCTTTCATCTGTAGTGATTTCTCCATCCGCATAAAAAATACTACCAATATAAGCATAGTCCCTTTGTTGATAATATGGATTTGGAGGATTCCCCCAAGCCCCATTTCCTATTATTCCTGGTCCAATACCAGCAACACCATTTTCTTCTGGTGGTTGGTATGATGAATTTTCTGGGATAAGATAATCTTTAATATTACAACCATCGGCTTTAGCACGAATATTAAAAGTACCATTGGTATTATTCTTATAACCAATATTAGTTAAACTACATCCTCCAATATCAATATTTGAATAATATTGATAATTCGTCCACCACGTATTATCCGGTTGTGTATATGTATATAGAGTACCAGAAAATGTAGGTACTGCTGAAGCTTCTGTAACATACATAAAAGAGAAAATTGCTAATGCCAAGTTTGAATTCTTATTTTTTCTCATATTTACAATACCTTATATTAACCATTACTTAGTTCAAATATTTAATAACAGTTATTAATGTGGGTAATTGTGTAAATTTCATACGAATTATGTATCTTTATTAAGCTAAAAAGTATCCACTTTGTATCAAGATAAATATTACTTAAGTTATTAGTTTAATTATTAAATTATTTTAAATAATTGGTCTATTCCTTATAAACTATCAAAATAAAAGTGTTAAAATCATTTGGATTTTAGAGTCTCAAATTATTCTACAAAAAACAATATCAATCACACTTGATCACCATTGTAAAATCCACAATTAGCCAATGCTTTAAGAGCCATCATCATTAAAATAATTTAAGACTTTTAGAAATAGAAGACTTCTCAAGTATAAGATTCAGATCATCAATCTAAATTGTCATTTGATATAACAAATTTAGACAGCAACAATCCTGTTTTTCCCTTTATTTTTGGCTTCATATAGAGCTATATCGGCTCGTTTCATTGTATCTGTACATGAGCTATCTTCCGGTAATATAGTAGTTACACCTATACTAGCTGTAACAAGCTCATCATCTACTGAAAACTGACTTAACTCTTTTCTAGTCCGTTCCTGTATTCGCTTGGCAAACTGAAGTGCTTGCTCATATCCTGTATTTGGTAAAATAACCACAAACTCATCACCACCTATACGACAAGCACAATCAGTTTTTCGAAATGTTAAGCGCAATATATCTGCTGCTGCTCGAATCGCTTCATCCCCTGCATGATGACCTTTACTGTCATTGATTATTTTCAAATTATCAAGATCGAACATCAAAATAGAAGTCTGTACCGAATGCCGCACATATAACTCATAATGTAGTGTTAATTCATGCTCTAGTTTTCTTCGGTTGAACAGCCCTGTTAACTGATCGGTATGACCTAATTCTGTTAGCCTAATTTCCAAGTCGTGGCGCTTTGAAATATTACTTGCGACCCAGAGTACAACCTCTTCCTCTTCCACCAAAAAACTCAGGGCTTGAATGCGTACTTCAAACCAAATTGGTTCTACAGGACCCTGTTCAGGTAGACCTTTCACATCCCTATTACTCAACTCATATTCTTCTATAAGTAGTTTTTTAGACTCTAGTGCTTGGCTAATCAGCTCCAGAAATAAGTTAGCTTTATCAGGCTTTATCATATCTGAAATATACTGACCAATAAGACTAGAGCCGTCATGGTAATAGCGTTTATCACGACCACCAAATACGGCAACATATTTTCCACTTCGGGTCAAAATAAAGGCAGGATCTGGCAAAGTATCAAGAATAGTCGCCATCTGCTCAACGTTGATCATGAAGCATATCTTCTGATTGGGTTACAAGATGTAACATGTTAGTTCAATAACAATACAAATGCACGATTTTTCATCAAAAATTGCCATTGACCTTTTCTAAAATCAAGTTCTTATAAGGTTCAGATCAAGTTATTAATTATGCTCAAGAAGCATGTTGTGTTTCTAATATGATTATTTTTCTAAAATTTAAATAAAACATGCCACACTAATTATTTTTATTTTAAATCAAAATTGTATATTAAATTAAAAAGCTCAATCATCACCAATTGAGCTTTTTAATTCATTTGTGATGTCCCATACTCTCAATTCGAATAAAGTTCCACAATTTATTTTCATGTTTCCAAATTGAAATTGATATGAAGCTCAAGCTACTCAACAAATAATAAAGCCAAACGCACTTGGTCATAACCCATTTTCGGGCTTGTTAAATCTACAATCGGACGTAACTTAATAGAACCATCATCATTAAAATGATTGGAATCCTTACGCTTTATTAAGCGCTTATAAATTTTACGTACTTGCTCAACAACTTCTTCATCTGGGCTTGCCACAGAAATATCTAAACCTTGTTCTTTATGCAAACGCCCTAAATGATTAATAATGGTTGCAGGCGTTAAACCACGCTCTACCGCAATATCTTGAATTTCATAACCATCAATAAATAATGCTTTCGTTTCATCTAAAGTTGCTGTGGCGTAATTGGTTTTACCACCACTTTTAGCAAGCTTCTTCTCATTACGCTCAATTTCAACTTCATTTAATGTACCACCGCAATGACGAATAAACGCTTTATGCTGAGGTGTTAAATCAATTGTATCGTAATGCGTTTCTGCTTCATCTGAAAGCTCTTGAAAACGCCTATCTGCCTTAATGGCTAAACTATCTAACTCTAAAGCTTGCTCATTGAAACCAAGCAAACGCAAACCATCTAAACTTTTTAAACGAGACAGCGCAACATAGCCCTGACCATTTTCGAACGTATGACTTAAATTAATTTCAGCAGCTTCTAAGGTCATCCCTTGAGATTTATGAATGGTAATTGCCCAAGCCAAACGTAAAGGAATTTGTGAAAAACTCGCAATAGTTTTACCCGCATCGTTATCTACCGACCATGTTTCAGGCTCAACAATTAAAGTTGTACCATCCGTCAGTTTTACTTTCGGTAAACAGCCATACTCGTCATCTTCTTCAAAACCAATCACCTCTCCCAAGCTACCGTTAATGTAACCCATGTCGAAATTATTTTTTACGAACATCACTTTGGCATGTTTTTTTAAGGTTAAATTTTCAGGCGCACGTACTGAAGATTTCAACGTTTCAATCAGTTTGTCATTACCATCACATTGCGCATCGAACTGACGACCATCATTTTCAATTTCATTTAAGTGTTTGAAATTAATGGTGTCTACATCCATATTATGTGTATATAAACGTGTAAAAGTATCACCAATATTTTGATGCCGCGTTTTTATTAAAGCTTGTTTATGTTCTTCACTAATGCTTTGGCTACGAATTGCATTTAAAATATCATTTAAATAATCATTTCCTTGACGATGCTGTTCCGTCAAATAACATACGCGAAATTTTGCTTCTACCCATGCTTCAGACATAAAGCAGAATTTATCTCGGTTACGTTCATCATTACGACCTACAGGTGGTAGCTGGAAAAAATCACCCGCAACAATCACTTGAATGCCACCAAATGCTTCATCGCTTTCTTTAAAGAATTTTAAAACCTTATTCACCAAATTCAGCTGCTTTGCATGAAGCATCGAAATTTCATCAATAATTAACACTTGGGCATTTTCTAAATGCTCTTTTAAATATTTTCGTTCTTTCATACGTTTCAGCTCATCTTCTGAAATCGTATCTTTAATCCCAATACCCGCCCAAGTATGAATAGTCATACCATTCATATGGGTTGCTGCAATACCTGTAGACGCTGTAATTGCCACAGTTACTTTGCGTGCTTTTAAATAATTGATGTATTGATTAAGCGTATAGGTTTTACCTGCACCAGCCGATCCTGTTAAAAATACATTTTCACCAGCTTTTAATAACTTCAGTGCAGTTTCTTGTTTCATAAGACCTATAACCATAAACGAACCGCTATAGCCTACAGATTTTTGACTAAAAAGTTAAGATGAAAAGCGGTATAAACGACAAAGCATGTCTTTTGATTTTATTTCATCGTTTTGTTTAGGTTTAATTCATCAATAAATTGTTTTGCAATACTAATCTGTAATGATTCAGCCTTTTTATTGTTCGAATATTCTAATTGATCGAAATACAATTTCTCATTTTGCAAATGGCAACCTAAAGTTAAATGCTCATTATCATTTAAGGATGACATATGAAATGCCACATATTCACCTTGTACAATTTGCGGTGTGTAACTTTCTGCAAGACAATGCCTCAAATGCTGAGATTCAGCCAAAATTTGATCTAAATTTTTAAGTTCTTCAAATTTCCAATAATTAAACTCAATTACATGCTCTTTAGTAAAACTCCCCCATGATGATCCTAAATATTTTTGTTTTAACTTTTCTAGCATTTCATCTTTTTGCACTTGATGATGCCAACTTATTGCTTTCTCAAATAAACCAAACCAAGATACATTTTTTATAATTTGGTGATGACTCGTCAAATATGACACCAAATAGTCACGAACATAAGAATCAAAAACCAATTCTTTCACATGATTTTTTCTTAAATAAAAATGCTGTCTAAAGTGTTCTAATATGATGTTATGGCGCTTGAGCATAAAAATGAATTTTCGCCCCTGTTGCCTTTCAGGCAACATATATTCCATTAAATCTTGGGGTAAGCTCTTAGAAACATCAAATAAATATTGCATATAAGCCTGCATTAAACGACTTAAATTGGTATAAACAACTTTCACCGCATTTTCTTGATATTGTACATGCGAGTTTAATGCCTTTAACCACTCATCTAAATACAAAACAGAAGGTTTTAAATGTTCAAAATCATTTAATGATTGTTCTTTTTCTGCATATTGTGCACAGCTTAAAATAAACATTCGTGCTGAAACAAATTGAAAATGCTGCAACGTGGCTAAAATAATACTGCTATGAAAACGACTACAATCAACAAAGCTTAAAGCCGTCATGGTAATTCGACTACTAGTATGCTGCATAGAATCTACAATCCAGTTCACCACATTCACTTCTTGTTTAAAAACCCAATTGACTTCTTGTTTAGAATTAAACAAAGGAACTTGTATTTTTTCATCCCAAAAACTCGCTTCTCCTTTATAAAAATGCTGCTTTGCAAACAAGTCTGATTTTGTCCAATACTGTTGTGGAATATGTTTTACAAAATTTAGGATATTTGAATATTGCTGCGCATGTTGCCAAAGCATACAAATTTTTTCGGTACTTTCCACATAGTCATTTAAATTAAAATAATCTGGAAAACATAATTGCATCACACGATAGCTTGGTGTTGGCATAAATTGTTGTGCACTCAAGCTCAACTCTTGAAAACTGTGGATTAAACTTTGTACATTAAAAAAATCATCACCTAAAACCAAATCTAAGCGAAATAAATCAACAAATAAGTGAGTAATTTCTGTAGGAATTTTCACAGGATATTGTCTTTGTTTTGACAGTATTTTTCGTTTAAATATTCCTTCCCTAATCATTAAGTGATCAATAATTTCAGCCTGAACTTGAGTTAAGTTTTCCAGCCATGCATGTACTCTTTGCTCTGCTCCCACCCAAATATAAAGCTGACGATTTAATAACTTTCTAAAATTTTCAGCAGTTTCACGCAGTAAGATCGAATTTTGACTCTCTATTTCTGTACTATAAAACATCAAATTCTGATAAATAAATTGAATAATTTCAGAGTATTGTAAATTTTCAATATCACTACTTACCTGAAGCATTTGCTTTTTATGTGGATTTGAAAAATCCAAACAAAACAAACGATTCAATATGTATATATGATGATTAGCCTGATCTATTTCAAACATATACTGTGCGTCATAATGTCCAATAATGCTCATCTGATCAATAAAAATGCTTTCCATTGATTTAGAAATTCTCATAATTTGTTGAGCAAAATCTTTTCGAATAATCGAAGAATAGACATCTTTTTTTATTTTCATTGATTGTCCTTTTAGGGACGCTTTTATATTTCCACTGTAAGGTTTTTTCCTACAAATACCAATCCCCAATTGACAACTTTAATAGACTCATCGATATTCATTGTGAAATTTAGGTATTTTTACAAAGGAATGTAATGCCAAAACCAACAAAACAAAATATTCAATATCGTCCAGATATTCTTGGTAAAAGCTATAAATGTACCGATATTAATTGCGCTGATGACAATGATGGCAAAGTCATTGCCACGTTAGTTCGTAAATTAACGAATAAACCATGTAAGAAAGCAGTCCTCTATATTCATGGATTTATCGATTATTTCTTTCAAAAAGAAATGGCTGAGAAATTTAATAAACAAAATTTTAATTTCTACGCTCTCGATTTACGCAAATATGGTCGTTCACATTTATCTCATCAGCAATTTTATGATGTGAAAAATCTGTCAGAATATAATGAAGAAATTACCAAAGCTTTAGACATTATTGCTTCTGAAGGCAATCAAAATGTTTTATTAGCAGGACACTCTACTGGTGGATTAATCACGACCTTATATGCCGCTAAATAAACATCCTTATCATCCGTTAATTAAAGCACTTTGGGTAAATAGCCCTTTTTATGACTTTAATAAATCAAATTTAGAAAAAAATATTGGAATCCCCATTCTTGCTAAAATGGGGAAAGCATTTCCAAATATAAAATTTCCAAGTGGCCTAAACTCTTTGTATGTTCCAAGTTTACACATCAGTATGTATGGTGAATGGAATTTTAATCTAGAGTGGAAAAAAGAAAATTATCCTTGTGTATATTTAGGCTTTGTCCATGCAATTTATGAAGCTCAAAAGCAAATTCATGATGGTATTTATTTGAGTATTCCAACATTAGTTATGTATTCACATCAAAGTAAACATCCTAAACAATGGAATATTGATGCTCAAAATAGTGACATAATATTAAACGTAAAAGATATTGAAAAATGGGCATCGCGCTTTCACGGCAATGTGCAATTATGTGAAATTAAAAATGGTCTGCATGATTTAGTTTTATCTACACAACCTGTACGTAAAAATGTTTATACACAATTATTCAAATGGCTTAATGTGAAAATCCCCTAAGCTACAAATATTTGATTTATATCTAATATATTTCAATTTATATACAGTTTTAAAACTTAGTTTTGATATTTTAGTATTTTTTGATGTACAGGATGATCATTTGGTACAAGTTCAATTAAACGCTCCAAAGCATCCACAGCCTCAGGATAATGCGCCAAATGTTTAAGCAAAATATCTGTGTTTTGTGCTTTGAAAATTGCTTCGCTCAAACGTGATTCAATACAATCACGCCATGTACACAAAAATGGACTTTCTGTTTTTGCTAAAAAAGTTCCGCTAAATTGTTTTAATGCTTCTTCTAAATATCCAGCATCTAAGGCATTTTCGATTTGTAGAAAATCGGCATCAATATTCGCTTGTATTCGATATGGGCGTGAAATAACAAGCTCACCAAATAAATCTTTAATTTGTGACATTTCCGCCTTTAATGTACCCATACTAATTTTTCTTTCGCCATATAATGCCTGATGTAATTGTTCTAAATTTAAGCCCGTAGGACATAATGCTAAAATACAGATAATTTCAATCTGTCTAGGAGTTAAAACCATCACCCGACCATTCACTAAAATTTGGGGAGATGAAAAACCACGTATATAAATATTTTGCTGTCCTAAATCCAATAAGGCATGCTGAATAATAGATGCACAACGCTCCGCAGCAAGCAAACCTAGACTATTATGCTTTTCCCATACCGTAGATAAATCAATAACACCTAATATTTTTTGAGTAGATGGATCGACCACGGGTGCTGCGTAACAAACCCAATCTTGTATAGACTCCATATAGTGCTCATTAGAAAAAACACAACTCGACTTTTGAGTTTTTAAGGTTAAAGCTAAAGCATTCGTACCGACTAAGTCTTCTCGCCATTGACCACCTTCTACAAAATGCACCTGTTCTGCAGCAGACTGCATTTGCTTACTTGCAGCACTCCAAATAATCGTACTTCCGATATCCCCAACAGCAAGTACCATAGAAGATTGATCTGCAACATGTTTAAGTTCATCCTCACAAATTCGAAGTGCACTTTTTAACTTAGCAGATGGTGCCTTTTTCACATGATGATTAGAGACCTGATTCACTAATGGCGCTGCTGTGCGGTCAGAAGGAATTAATGCTGATTCGGAACGATGCCAAGAGCTAATGATACTTTGTTCAAGCTGACTTGCATGTTCTAATGACAACGTACTACCTTGTCTTAACCGTTCAATTTCTTGTCTCTTTTTTATCAAACTCTGAATTTCCATCATCTACATGTTCCTTTTATATAGACAGTCATTATTTACGTTCTATTTTTATTATTTGTATTGTTGAACGACTTCCATTCCTATAATTAACTATAGTTTTTGCGCTTTGTCTTCTCTTTTATTGTGACATTTCGTCAATATAATTAAATATAAGTTTCATCTAATCGGCATAGACAAAATTTAAATGCCTATATATTTTAGCTTAGTGTGAATCCAACCTTTTTCCAACCTTTTTCATTCTAATCTTAATAAATATGGAAAAAATCTATTCATAACTTCGATAGTTCATCGATAAACAAAAAGGAAATTGTTATGCGCTATGCAGATCCAAATACAGACGGTTCAAAAGTACAATTTAAATCTCAGTATGAAAACTTTATTGGTGGAAAATGGGTAGCTCCTGTAAAAGGACAATACTTTGACAACATTTCTCCCGTAAATGGACAGGTATTCACCAAAGCTCCTCGCTCTTCTGTAGAGGATATTGAACTCGCTTTAGATGCAGCACATGCAGCTAAAGCTAAATGGAATGCATCTTCCCCGACAACACGCTCTAATATTTTATTAAAAATTGCAGATCGTTTAGAAGAAAACTTAGAACTACTTGCTGTTGCCGAAACATGGGATAACGGTAAGCCTATTCGTGAAACCTTAGCTGCTGACATTCCACTATGTATTGACCACTTCAGATATTTTGCAGGTTGTATTCGTGCTCAAGAAGGTGGAATCTCAGAGATTGATGAAGATACCATCGCATATCATTTCCATGAACCTTTAGGTGTTGTAGGACAAATTATTCCTTGGAATTTCCCTATTCTAATGGCCGCTTGGAAACTTGCACCAGCACTTGCTGCAGGTAACTGTATTGTTCTAAAACCTGCTGAGCAAACACCTGTTAGTATTTTAGTTCTTGCTGAACTTATTCAAGATATTTTACCCCCTGGCGTTCTCAATATTGTGAATGGTTATGGTGCTGAAGTAGGTCGCCCATTAGCCACCAATCCACGTATTGCAAAAATTGCATTTACAGGTTCAACCGCTGTTGGACAACTCATTATGCAATATGCAACAGAGAATATCATTCCAGTCACTTTAGAGTTAGGCGGTAAATCTCCAAACTTATTCTTTGAAGACATCATGGATCGTGATGATGATTATCTTGATAAAGCATTAGAAGGGTTTGCGATGTTTGCCTTAAACCAAGGTGAAATTTGCACATGCCCATCACGTGCTTTAGTGCAGGAAAGCATTGCAGATCAATTCCTTGAAAAAGCTATTGAGCGCGTTAAACGTATTAAAACAGGTCATCCTTTAGATACAACGACGATGATTGGTGCACAGGCATCTCAAGAACAGCAAGACAAAATCTTAGGATGTATTGCAACTGGTCGTGCAGAAGGTGCACAAGTTCTTACTGGCGGTGAAGCACGTCATGAAGTCGGTGAAGGCTTTTATATTGAACCAACAATTTTCAAAGGTACAAATAATATGCGTACGTTCCAAGAAGAAATTTTTGGACCTGTACTTGCTGTTACAACCTTTAAAGACTTTGATGAGGCAATCAAAATTGCCAATGACACCATTTATGGTCTAGGTGCCGGTGTTTGGTCTCGTTCGGCCCATACATCATATCGTGCTGGTCGCGCTATTCAAGCTGGACGTGTATGGACAAACTGTTATCACATGTACCCTGCCCATGCCGCATTTGGTGGTTATAAAAAATCAGGAATTGGTCGTGAAAATCATAAAATGATGCTAGATCATTATCAGCAAACTAAAAACTTACTCGTAAGTTATTCAACAAAACCTGCTGGTTTCTTCTGATTTTAATTAACTTTAGATCTTCACTTGCAGGCTTCATACCTGCAAGTGATTCCTTTCTCAATCTACATCTTTAAAATAAAATGATTTAATACATTAGGAATCTGTTTTTAAAATACTTAGATTAGCATTTGAAGTGCAACACCATGTTGTTGGCATAATACCTGACTCGGACTTTTAAAGCCGAGTCTTTTTCTTGGGCGATGATTCAAACGTTGAGTGATTTCTGAGATATATTCATCCGTATAGGTATTTAAATCACTCCCTTTTTTAATATATTGCCTGATTAGACCATTGGTCTTCTCATTTGTACCTCGTTGCCAAGCACTATAAGGATCAGCAAAATACCAGTCGATTTCTAATTCTTGAGCTGCATACTCATGCAGACTGAACTCCTTACCATTATCTGCGGTGATCGTCTTGAGCTGATCTTTGATTGGCTCAAGTAAGCGGATAGTTGTTTGGCAAATTTCTTCTGCCTTGCGTGAACTACACTTTTTCAGCCATAAATAACCTGTCTTGCGATCTACAATCGAGACCAGTGATTGCTGATGGTTCTTACCCACAATCGTGTCTATTTCCAGATCACCAAAGCGAGTCCGATGCTCAATCTCAATAGGTCTATCATGAATGCTTCTACGATGACTTAGCTGACCACGGGTTTCAGGAGAGCCGTATTTCCTCTTTCTTTGATTTCTGAAACGTAGGTTGTGAAAGAGTGTACCCCCCTTATTTTTATCCTGCCGAATGAAGCGATAAATTGCATGCAAACTGACTGAAACACGAGAAGCGATCTGTTCAGGGCTCCATTGAAGACTAAGACAAGAGATGACTTGTGCCCACGTTTCATAAGGGATTCTTTTAGGATTGGAACAATGGCGTCTCCGAGCGAGTGTATTGGCGTGTTTAGCGAAGTAACTATTTCTTGCTCGATTACGTTTAATTTCTCTAGATATAGTTGAAGGTGAGCGATTCAGTCTCCAAGCGATATACCGTTTAGAAAAACCTTCACGTAATAATGTATATATCTGATATCTTTCTTCTTGGGTAAGATGAGTGTAGTTCATAATGCAACTTTGACTTTGGTCGGTCGGAAGCAAAATGCTAGCTCATCTTACCTCCTTCCAATAATTTAATCTCTGTTGCACTTCATTTGAGAATCTAAGATATAATAAATAGCGCCTTTTCTACCACTCAATAAAATTAAATTTATGTCAAATTTCCCAGATACAATCTACGTCATTCAACACGTAGCTTTTGAAGACCTAGGTTCTCTTGAAGATACTTTTTATCAACTTGGTTTTCGTGTACGTTATTTTGAAGCTGGAGTTGAAAATTTAAATAAAGCTTTCGAACATCAAGGTTTAACCATTATTTTAGGTGGTCCTATTGGTGTAAATGATGTTTCAGATTATCCATTCCTACAAAATGAAATAGACTTACTAAAAGTTCGTTTGGAAAAAAATCTACCGACTATTGGAATCTGTTTAGGTGCTCAACTTATCGCAGCTGCTTTAAATTCCAAAGTTTATACAGGTAGTCAAATAGAAATTGGATGGTCTAAACTTCAATTGAACAATGAAATTAATAACCCTCTTGCACCATTACAAAATATTGAAGTTCTTCATTGGCATGGTGATACTTTTGATCTACCAGTGAATGCTCAGTTACTTGCTGGTACTGAGGTATATCCACATCAAGCTTTTTCTATAAACAAACATATCCTTGCCTTACAATTTCATATTGAAGCATCAAGAGATAGTATGGAAAAATGGCTCATTGGACATACTTGTGAATTAAAGCAAAGAGAGATCAATATTCAAAAACTAAGAGAAGATAATCGAAAGTTTGCGCCACAACTCGAATTTGTAGCAAATCAAATTATTAAAAACTATATGATATCTTTAACAAATTAATGATTAATACAAAATAAAAGATCTAAGCTAAAACTTAAATCTTTTATTTTAAATTCAACTCTATAAATAAAAATTTGATTTTTTAACAAAGCTTCAAATTACTTAGGCTATTTTGTTTTGCAAAATGAATTCCTAGTAAACCCATCAAGCTCCAAACTTTTACTTTGGCGCTCTAAGTAATAATTTGCAGCTAATAGCATTGTTGAAGCATTTTCTAATTGTCTATTATCTTCCGATATCCTTTTAATATTTTGATAGGCAATAATACGCTCGCAAAATGCTTTATTTTGTTCAGAGAAAGTTGCTTGTGTATCATCTGAATCTAAAACCACTTTTGTATCTTGAATAATTTTCATGTATTGACTGAGCAAAGCATCATATTTAACTTGCGTCAGTTGTTCTGCATACGTTAACGATGCAAAACAACTCAATATGATTATAAGAAACTTACTATAAAGTTTCATATATTATGCCTCGTCACCTTCTTTCCATACATCCTCATAATCATCACCATCAATCATAAAACGAAAGCCTACATCTAAAGCTAAATATGGAAGAACGTCAGGAGCAATATCTTGTAATTCACGAACCGTCATCGTTTCAAAATTATCAATACCCTCTTCTAGCTCACCACCATAAATATACCAACTCACATTTTCGTCAGTTGTAGGCTGTTTACGGATACCAACTAATGGGTCTTTATTTAGTGTTTGAACTGCGACAGCAATGACATCATCACCACTAACTTCAATATAGATAGAGCCAAACTCCTCACATAAAAGCTTCTGTTCTAAGATTAGTTCAGCCAATGCTGAAGCTTGTTGCGAGATTTTAGCCATAAGATAAATACAGTGATAAATAGTTGTACCTAGCTTAACTTAAATAGAATATTTTCCAATTATTTTTATTATTTAATTTCATTTCATTACTTTTTCTTTTTCTTTTTCACATATAAAAAAACACCCCCTTAGGCATTAAGCTAAGGGGGTGTTTCGAATTAATGAGCTGGCGATGACTTACTCTCACATGGGTAACCCCACACTACCATCAGCGCTAAGAGGTTTCACTTCTGAGTTCGGGAAGGGATCAGGTGGTTCACTCTTGCTATTGTCGCCAGCACA
>NZ_JCAKNA010000023.1:0-42562 GCF_059515885.1 Acinetobacter sp. FY683
AAATATAATTTTATTTTTCATATATTTAAATAACTAACTAAACCTAAAAACTTCACCAACCAATCCATATCTTAAAATCAGATAACTTATCTTCATTTCTTTATTTTACAGAATTAAGCACATATTGATTAATAAAAGAATTCCGAAATATATCTCTTTTAGGCTTCCTCAAATGTCAAATTTTAATCAACAAAAACCACTTAATATCGTTGCTGTTTCAGGCGGCTTAAATAATCCTTCTAAAACAGAAACGCTTGTTCAAGCAATTTTAGATGAACTTGGTGAAGCGACCCCCATCAATATTCACTTCATTAAGTTTAGCGAAATTGGTTCATTTTTAGGTGGTGCAATTTATCGAAATCAACTACCACAACGTGTGCAAGATGACTTAGCTGCCGTAGAAGCAGCAGACGCATTAATTGTCGGCACACCTGTTTATCGTGCATCTTTCACAGGCTTATTCAAACATTTCTTTGACTTCGTAGAACAAACAGCTCTTGTCGATGTACCAGTGCTACTTGCTGCTTCTGGTGGTAGTGATCGTCATGCACTTGTTTTAGAGCATCAATTACGCCCTCTTTTCAGTTTTTTCCAAGCACAGACTTTACCAATTGGTGTTTATGCAACTGACCGTGATTTCACACCTGAATACACTATTCATAGCGAATTCCTTCGTGACCGTATCACGCTTGCTGTAGCACGTGCACTCCCTATTCTTGAATGGGCACCTGCAAAAGGTCAACGTGCTGAAGTGGCTAAAGCAAAATCACAACAAGCAACACAAAGCCTCGGCATCAACAAATTAATTGAACAAGAAGAAGTTTTACCATCTGCTGCTGTACCAAGTTTAGATGCGGCTGAAGCTTTACTTCATCATAAAAAACCAAAATCTCAAGTTGCATAATGAATAATTTATAAAAAACAGAGGGTTTATTCATGTCACATATCAATAAAAATATTACATTTGCATATTGGGTACCAAACGTTAGTGGTGGTTTGGTTGTCAGCAACATTGAACAACGTACAGATTGGAGCTATGAATATAACGTACGTTTAGCTCAAGCGGCTGAAAAAAGTGGCTTTGAATATGCCCTCACTCAAATTCGTTTTACTGCGGGCTATAACGCTGAAAATCAGCATGAATCTGTGAGTTTCAGTCATGGAATTTTAGCAAAAACTGAAAAGCTAAAAGTCATTGCTGCAATTTTACCTGGCCCTTGGAAACCAGCTCTTGCGGCAAAACAACTTGCAACGATTGATCATTTAACAAATGGACGTATCGCAATTAATGTAGTGAGTGGTTGGTTTCGTGGAGAGTTCGATGCCATTGGTGAAGAATGGCCTGAACATGATGAACGCTATGCACGTTCTGAAGAGTTCATTCGTGCCTTAAAAGGTGTTTGGACACAAAATCATTTCAATTTTGATGGTAAATATTACCAATTTAAAGATTACACACTTTCGCCTAAACCTGTGCAAAAACCACATATTGAAATTTTTCAAGGAGGCAGTTCACGTGCAGCACGCGATATGGCTTCTCGTGTTTCAGATTGGTATTTCACCAATGGCAACACCCCAGAAGAATTGAAAAAGCAAATTGATGATTTACGTGAAAAAGCACGTGCAAATAATCATGAAATTAAAGTCGGTGTAAATGCATTCATCATTGCCCGTGACACAGAAGAAGAAGCAAAAGCCGTTCTGCAAAAAATTATTGATCATGCCAATGTAGATGCAGTAAAAGCCTTTGGTCATGCCACTAAAGAAGCTGGGGCAGCAACCCAAGAAGGCGAAGGAAACTGGGCAAAATCGACTTTTGAAGACTTAGTTCAATATAACGATGGTTTCCGCACAAATTTGATTGGTACACCACAACAAATTGCTGAACGCATTATTGAATTAAAAGCTATAGGTGTAGATTTGGTACTTTCAGGCTTCTTGCACTTTATCGAAGAAGTTGAATATTTTGGTGAAAAAGTGCTGCCTTTAGTTCGTGAACTTGAAGAAGAAAAACAAAATGAAATTACGGCAAAATCTGCATAATTTTCAGATAATAATTAAATAGAATTCTAATGTTATAACTTTCCCTTAAGACTCGGCTTAAGGGATTTTTTTATACATGATGCAATTCAATCACATGAATTATTACGATAACCTTATACTTGAACGATTGAAAAATTAGAGAATAGAAAATAGTGAGTTCCACATCAAAATTAGCGAATCCGACCCCACAAAATCAGTCGAACTCATCCAGTAAAATGTCGCTTCCTATCGTTTTAGCCATTGCCCTCGCCCACTGTTTAAACGATTTAATACAAGCATCTTTACCTGCAATTTACCCGCTTTTAAAAGAAAATTTTGCTCTTAGCTTTGCTCAAGTTGGTCTTATTTCACTGGTTTTTCAAATGACGGCTTCAATGCTTCAACCGTGGATTGGATTTTATACCGACAAATATCCAAAACCGTATTTATTACCTATTGGAATGTGCATCACATTAAGTGGTATTTTTTTACTCGCATTTGCACCTAATTTTGGATTACTTCTCATTTCAGCAGCCCTTATTGGTGTTGGTTCTTCTACATTTCACCCTGAAGCATCGCGTGTTACTCGCATGGCTTCTGGAGGGCATTTTGGTACTGCACAATCGACCTTTCAAGTGGGTGGAAATAGTGGCTCTGCCATCGGTCCATTATTAGCAGCGGCAATCATTGTTCCAAGTGGTCAAGCATCTGCAGCATGGCTGAGCATGATCGCCATTTTCGCTATTTTTGTTTTATATAAAATTAGTCGTTGGACTGTAAAAACGACTTTAGCCAATCAACAAAATAAATCTAAGCCAATTACCAAAGCTCGATTAAGCAACTCACCTCTCATACGCGCGATTGTGATTCTTTGCTTTTTAATGTTTGCAAAATTTACATATATCTCAAGCATTAGTAATTATTATACGTTCTATCTAATGGACAAGTTTCACGTTACCCTACAACATGCTCAGCTTTACCTATTTGCCTTTCTTGCAGCCGTCGCATTGGGAACATTTGTTGGTGGTCCAATTGGAGATCGTATTGGACGTAAAGCGGTCATCTGGGTGTCATTTTTAGGTATGGCGCCCTTTGCGCTCATGATGCCTTATGCTAATTTATTTTGGACATGCATCTTTACTATTTTTGCTGGCATCATTATGTCTTCTGCATTTTCAGCCATGGTGGTGTATGCACAAGAAGCTATGCCAGGCCGTATCGGCATGATCTCGGGTTTAATGTTTGGACTCATGTTCGGAATTAGCGGAATCGCGGCAGCAGCACTTGGTTATGTTGCCGATCATCAAGGCATTTCATGGGTCTTTTCATTTACCTCTTATTTGCCTTTACTCGGTCTATTAACATTCTTTTTACCCAATGTTGACCATAAAGTTTAATGTAAATTAATAGAATCAATGTAGTTGGCTATCATGTAACTGCACAATCTTCATTATTTTGATGAGAAGAATTTTAAATTATGTACACAGGTATTGTTCAAGGTTTAGAAAAAGTCTTAGAAATCCGCCAAGGTGATGGTTTTACAACGCTTGTGATTTCAAACG
Organism: Acinetobacter sp. FY683; assembly: GCF_059515885.1. Classification (NCBI taxonomy): domain Bacteria; kingdom Pseudomonadati; phylum Pseudomonadota; class Gammaproteobacteria; order Moraxellales; family Moraxellaceae; genus Acinetobacter; species Acinetobacter sp. FY683. Next base: position 3,585 of record NZ_JCAKNA010000023.1, read on the forward strand.
ATCAAAACTTTTTTCACGATGTTTTTATTGGTGCTAGTGTTGCAATTAATGGTGTTTGTTTAACAGCAACCTACATTAATTTAGAAGAAAATCAGGTACATTTTGACGTATCTGCACTAACCAACAAACTTACCACATTAAAATTTTTAAATACTGGAAATGAAGTCAACATTGAGCGTTCTGCAAAAGTTGGAGCAGAAAATGGTGGTCATAATTTATATGGTCATATTGAAGGTACTGCAATCATTCGACAGCTTGAAAAAAATGGGGAAACTCTACATTTAGAACTCGAAATTCCCGCAAACAATATTAAATATTTTTTCTTAAAAGGATTTATTGGTCTCAATGGCTGCAGCCTTACCGTGAATGCGGTAAACCGTGATCAAAACACAATTTCAATTGATTTAATTCCTGAAACTTTACGCTTAACCACTTGGAAAGATATAAAAATTGGAGATGAAGTGAATTATGAAATTGATCAAATGACACGTACGCTTGTCGATACTTTAGAAAACATTCATCGTCGCTAAAATAAAAAGGCTACTCCAAATGAAGTAGCCTTTTTACAAATAATTATAAAGATTAAATTAAAACCAATATAAACCTAGCGCATAGCCCACCGCTAACAAGAACCAGCTAAATAACCACAACCAACCAAATGAATAACGTAAATGCTTACCCATTTCCGTACCTGCAAGCCCCATAGCTAGCCATGTTGCAGGTGAAAATGGACTCACAAATGTACCTACGTTATTACCAATTGCCATGGCATATACCACTGAATTTGGTGCAACACCTGAAGTTGCCGTAACTTCTTGTACAATCGGTAATAAAGCAAAGTAATAAGCATCTGTACTTGTAAAGATATCCATCGGAACACCAAGAATACCCACAAAAATATGTAATCCACCCACCCATGCTGATGGCAAAATTTGAATCAGATCAACGGCAATTGATTTCAACATTCCCGATTCAGTCATAATGCCTAAGAAAGCACCTGCTGAGAAAATAATAGCAACCATAGTCAATGCTTGTGGTGCATGACGACTAATTGCTTGCATACGTTCTCTAGGATTTGGAAAGTTAATGAATAACACCAAAGACAATGCAATCATAAATACATACGGAGCAGAGAACAGACCAAATGCCAAGCAAATAACCGCTGAAATAATTAAACCAAAATTGATCCATAATTTTTTTGGTTTAACAGTTTCATCTGAATCATCAGGAAAATCGGTTAAAGTGCAGTCTTGATTAAATGGTGTTGTCCCCATTAAATGCGCTGCAGCAATTCGACGTTTTTCACGTAAACCCATAATGACTGCAACACCAACCATGCCTAAAATACCAATAACCTGCACGGGAATCATACTTTGCCACAAAACAGAAGCATCAACACCCGTTACAGCAGAAGCACGTCCTAATGGACCGCCCCAAGGCACCATATTCATCACCCCCATACTTCCTGCCATGAGCAATAGCATCAAATATGGACTCATGCCTAACTTACGATACAACGGTAATAATGCAGGAATAATAATTAAGAATGTTGCTGCACCTGAACCATCTAAATGTACAACAGCTGCAATTAATGTAGTCACAATTGCAACAACCACAACATTACCCCGAGTAATCGCCACCATTTTTTTAATCAGTGGATCAAAAACATGAAGTTCTTTTAACACACTAAAAAATAGAATTGCGAAAAGGAACATCACCGCAACTTTGGTAACTTTGGTAATACCTGACTCAAAAAATGTTGAAACTTCTGATGGGGTAAATCCCGCGATAAATGCACCAATTAAAGGAATAATTGACATCGCTAAAATAGGGTTTACTTTGCCTATCAAAAGCAGAACAACAATAGTCACAATAATTAAAATGCCAATTAACGTTAGCATTGAATACTCCTTCTGATACGTTTTTTAGCAAAACGCTAAGACCAATCCTGTCTCAAATTAATTTTTTACATAACTTTTAGAATAAAAATTCAAAGCATGGAGACTGCAAAAATTGCTAAAATTTATTTTGAACTTTAATTAAAAAATAAATCAAAAATTCTGATTAATAATCTAAAGCTTAATAAATATAAAAAATATAATGTGTTTATTGTGTTCTCGTTAGCTTTTTGCAAAGTATAATTTTTAGTCAATGTAATCAGTTAAAATTTATGATAGTAGTAATAAAAAAATGGGCATAAAAGCCCATTTAAATCAGTAGAAAATTAACTTAAGAATAAAAACTCGGATCTGGAACTTTTCCTGTAAGTACCCACTCACCAATTTCTTGATATTTATAATCGACAGGATCATGCAAAGTTTGCGTACGTACATTGCGCCAAAAACGATCTAAATTAAGTTTCGCTGTCGTTGCACGTGCCCCCATGACTTGAAATATATTTTGTGTGATATATAACGAGGTATTCGTAGATGCAATTTTCGCAGTTGCGATTGCAATTGAAACTTCACCACGTTGTTCTTCTGTTAGGCTCTCACCTACCTCCCAAGCTTGTTGCAATGCTTCAATCGCTTTATTTGCAAGTAAACGTACACTTTCAAGTTGCACATAAAATTCTGCAAAATGTTTTTGAATAAAAGGATCGTTAACGGCATTTTCAGCTAAAGATTTAGACCAAGCTTTTTGGCTTTTCACTGTTTCTTTTGCCGTTTCAAATGCCCCTTCTGCTACACCTAAAAACATATGTACAAATATAAGTTGGGCAATAAGCGGACGTAAACTTGAATATGGTGTGCTTAATGGCCCCGGATTTAATAACAACTCATCTTCTTGAATCTTTACGTGTTCAAAATGACTCGTTCCACTATCCGTTTGGCGTTGCCCCATATTATTCCAATCCCCTAAAAAGCTCACTCCTTCTCGCGCTGTAGGAATCACGCCAATTAATAATTTTCCTGCTTCGTTATATCCAGAGCACAGTAAAATATCAGAATCCATAGAGCCTGAACAAAAGCTCTTATCACCATGAAAAATATATTCTGAATCTGAAATTTTGCTTGCTATTGTTCTTCGATCCAATGGATTTAAGGTATTTCCCCAAAACAAATTATTTTGTGCAGTTTGCTCAAACCATTTGCCATATTGCTCAGGTTGTGAAAAAAGTTGAACAGTGGCAATCAGTAAGTGATGGAACCCGTACACATGTGCCAATGAACTATCTACTTGAGCAATCGTTTGAATAGTTTTAAAAATGGTTTTCCAACTCGCACCCTGCCCACCATACTGCGTGCCAATAGATAAACCCAATAACCCACTTTGACGAATTAAATCACGTTCAGTTTTTGGGTTTCCACCTTGCTTATCACGTTCTGCTGCCGTCATTGCAAATTGTTCTGCAAGTTTATGTGCAATAGAAATTGGATCTTGAAGATTTTGAGCGTGAATATTCATCATTTTATCTGTGTTATTCCTTAGGTTTTTAGCTTAACAGAGCGCATAGATCTGCTTTATCTGAATGTCTGCTGTCTTTATTCCAAAAATAAAAATACCGCTAGCTAAACTAGCGGTATTTTTATTAATGCATTGTTTTAAGTATGTTGAGATTGCACTTCAATAATGAGCTGATCCACCACTTGCGGGTCTGCTAAGGTTGAAGTGTCACCCAAACTATCTAGCTCATTTGCCGCAATTTTTCTTAAAATACGGCGCATAATTTTCCCTGAACGTGTTTTTGGTAATGCAGGTGCCCAATAAATTGCATCAGGCGTTGCCACAGGACCAAGTACTTTACGCACCCATGCGACAAGTTCTTTACGTAACTCTTCCGACTCAGGCGTATCTGCTTGTAAAGTCACATAAGCTGCAATGCCTTGCCCTTTAATATCATGAGGCATACCCACTACAGCCGCTTCTGCTACATGCTCATGAGCAACCAAAGCACTTTCAATTTCAGCAGTTCCAAGTCTATGTCCCGATACATTCAAGACATCATCCACACGTCCTGTGATCCAGTAATAACCATCTTTATCTCGACGAGCACCATCTCCCGTGAAATATGTACCCGGATAAGTTGAAAAATATGCCTCTATAAAACGTGCAGGATCCCCCCAAATAGTGCGCATTTGCCCCGGCCAAGAATCTTTAATAACTAAATTCCCTTCGGCTTCACCATTCAGCTCACCACCTTCAGCATCTACAATGGCAGGTTTAATTCCAAAGAATGGTCGTGTTGCAGAACCTGGTTTTAAATCTGTTGCACCTGGCAAAGGCGTGATCATGAAACCACCCGTTTCTGTTTGCCACCACGTATCGACAATTGGACAACGGCTTTCACCCACTACGCTGTAATACCAATTCCATGCTTCAGGATTAATTGGCTCACCTACAGAACCCAATAGGCGCAAACTACTCCGATCACTTTCTCGTACAAATGCATCACCTTCGCGCATCATGGCGCGAATTGCTGTTGGCGCTGTATAAAGAATTGTGACGTTGTGCTTATCTACAATATGACCTGTACGTGCCCATGTTGGATATTGTGGAATTCCCTCAAACATCACTGTGGTTGTGCCATTTGAAAGTGGACCATAAAGTACGTATGAATGTCCTGTAATCCAACCTACATCTGCTGTACACCAAAATACATCATCTTGTTTTAAGTCAAAAACTTCTCGAAAAGTACAATTTACATACGTTAGATAACCGCCCGTTGTATGTAAAACACCTTTGGGTTTTCCTGTTGAACCTGATGTATATAGAATAAATAATGGATCTTCTGCATTCATCGGCTCAGGCGGACAAATTTCATTAACCGTCATAATTTCTGCGTGATACCACAAATCTCGACCCGCTTTCATCTGAATTGGGTTACCCGTGCGGTGTACCACTATGACATTTTGAACTGATTCTGTTCCAGATAATTCGAGTGCAGCATCAACATTGTCTTTAAGCAGAATTGGTTTTCCACCACGCATACCTGAATCTGCTGTAATCACTATTTTTGCCTGACTATCTTCAATACGGCTTGCCAAAGAATCTGGCGAGAAACCACCAAATACTACACAATGCACCGCACCAATACGTGCACAAGCAAGCATAGCAATAGCAGCTTCAGACACCATTGGCATATAAAGCACAACACGGTCACCCTTTTTCACGCCATTCTTTTTTAATACATTGGCAAACCGACATGTTTCATCATGCAATTCTGCAAATGAAATAATTTTATGACGCGATGGATGATCTCCCTCCCAAATAATGGCAGGTTTATAAGGATGCTCTTTTAAATGCCGATCTAAACAATTGGCACTAATATTCAACTGACCATCTGCAAACCATTCGATTTTAAAATTATTGGCATCAAAATTTGTATCTTTAACTTTCGTAAATGGCTTAATCCAATCAAGCTTTTTTGCCTGTTCCGCCCAAAACTCCTCAGGCTGATCTATAGATTTTTGATAACGCTCAAAGTATTCAGTTTCATTGGTTCGAGCAGTTTTTTTAAATCCTTCTGGAACAGGATATAATTCATTCATATTATACTTCCTTGATATTTTTACATTTCATCTCGAAATGTCATGCCAATTATTGGTTTTTATTTCTGCATATATTTAGTATTAAGGTTATTTTTAATACATCTCAATCAGGCTTTAGTCGTATATTATTTGTACACAGCCATCTATCAAATTACAATTTAATTTATTCAGACTGTTCATTTTTATATCTGAAATATTTAATTCATTTTATAATTCATACATATATTTAAATACGATTGCAGTTCAAATCTCGCTTCCCTTTTTTAACTTGAGCCAATTTATGAATCAGAACCAATCATCCAACTTTTTTTCACGTCAGCAACCTCATATTAAAGATAGTCCTTTATCTTTAACGGGTCGTTTCGGACGTTTAAGTTATATCGCTTGGTATGGTTTTTTCAATTTAATTGCTTTTTTTGCTTTCATTGCGTTGAGCTTAACTTTAGGCATTTTTAACTTAAGTACACAATCCTTAGATTCACATTTCATAGATACATTAACAGGCTTAGGCGGATTAGGCTTTTTGGTTATTTCTGTTTTATATATTTATTTCAACATAGTCATTCAAGTCCGTCGCTTTCACGACATGAACCATTCTGGTTGGCTTATTCTGCTTTTTTTAATTCCACTTGTGAATATTTTTATCTTCTTCTATCTACTACTAGGTTCAGGTACTTCAGGTTCTAATCGCTATGGTTCTCAACGTGAAAATGCCACATGGGAAAAGATTTTAGCTTGGTTGATGATCATTATTACCATTTTATCTATATTCAGCACAGGTAGCCTTGTTTCTTATATGATGGGATCAGGTCAGCTTGAAACACCAACTGAAATCCTTGAAAAAAGTACGGATTACTTTTAAACAAAAATCCTGATCTTTTGACAATTTTATACACGTGGTAAAATTTTATTTCTTAAATTTTTCTACAAATTCAGGCAAAATAATAAAAATTTTCACTCATCGGAATATCCGTGGCCGAACAACAAAATGCCTTGAATGAAGTTGCTCAAGGCACAACCCAGCTTTTGCACGAAGCAACATCTAAAACAGCACAAACTGTTCTAGAACATACTACAAAATACAATGATGCTTATTCAACGATCGATAAATTTATGGATGGTTTTTGGGAGCGTTTACCGTATATTTGTATCGCTCTCTTTGTGTTTACTATTTTTTATTTACTTTCAAAAGTATTTAAATTCTTTGTACGCAAAGCACTATCTGAACGCTCTTACACCAAGCAAAACTTAGTCTTAGTGCTTAACCGTGTCGGTAGCTCTGCTATTATTTTTATTGGTTTTCTAATTGCGATGGTCATCTCAATTCCGGGCTTTACTCCAGGTCAATTGATGAGTGCATTGGGAATTGGTTCTGTTGCGATCGGTTTCGCATTTAAAGATATTTTTCAAAATTTACTGTCGGGTATTCTAATTTTACTTGGCGAACCCTTCAAAATTGGCGATGACATTATTGTTTCAGGCATGGAAGGGACAGTTGAAGATATTCAAATTCGTGCAACATTCTTACGCTCACCAGATGGTCGTCGTATTGTTATTCCTAATGCAACAGTCTATACCAGTGCAGTAACGGTAAACACCGCTTATACGCGTCGTCGTTGCGAATTTGTTGTTGGTATTGGTTATGAAGATGATGTACAAAAAGCACGTGATGTAATTTTAAAAATATTAGATCGTGACCCAACTATCCTTAGCCAACCAGGCTTTAGCGTAAACGTATCAGCACTTGCAGATTTCTCAGTAAACTTAACGGTACGTTGGTGGGTAAATACAAGTGAAACAGGTACGGCAGCGTCTATTAGCCAAGTACAAGAACTTGTTATTCACGCATTTGCAGAACATGAAATTTCAATTCCATATCCTGTTCAAGAGGTTAAAGTTCACCGTGGTTCAACGGTAACACCTGAATAATTTTTAGGAATTAAATAGCCTTCCCAAAGCATAGGGAATGACTGTCTCGGTTCTAATAATACGGTTGCCTAAGCTTACAGCTTGGCAGCCGTTTTTTATGAGCAACTCAATTTCATAAGGAATAAAACCACCTTCAGGACCAATCACAATGCTACAACCATGTGAAATTGCACATGGCATTTTTTCTTCTGCATACGGATGTGCTACATAAGCAGGTTGGTCTGCTGAAATAAGCGTTGGAAGTACATCCTCAACAAAAGGCTTAAACCGTTTATACAGTTCAATTTTCGGAGGAATAGTATCGCCAGCTTGTTCTAAACCCAATGTTATATAATGATCGAGTTGTTGCAAAAATGGCGTTTGCCAATAACTTTTATCGACCCGATAACTATGAAGCAAAATAATCTTCTCTACACCTAAGGTCACACTATCTGCAATTAAACGACGTAAAACTTTAGGTCTAGGCAAAGCCAAAATTAAAGTCACTGCTAACTTTTTAGGAATAGCTTCTTCTTTTAATGCTTGTACATGAATTGCAGTGTCCGAGATATCAACAATTTTTGTAAGATACCGCTTACCATGAAGAATACCTACTTTTAGAGTATCTCCTACTTTTACATCAACATGCGTATGCAAATGTTCGAGTTGACGTTTCGATGTAATTTTCCAAATATCCGACTGAGTCTGACGCTCATCAAGTAAAACAATATTCATAAATATTCGTCAATCACGTGGATATGTTTCGCCAAAGAGCCTTTATTTTTTTCCATAATATTGGCAGCATTTAGGTTCAAATGTGCAACCAACTCAGAATCATAAGCTAATTGAACTAAATCTTGTGCTGCTTCTTCAGCAGTTTGTACAATTTTAATGGCAGATGCTTCCACAAACTCATCAACAATCGTTTGAAAATTAAAATAGTTTTCGCCTAAAACCGTCGGTACATTGAGTGCGATTGGTTCCAAAATATTATGACCGCCACCCGGTTCACTTAAAGAACCACCCACAAAACATGCCTGACTCATGGCATACCACAACCACATTTCGCCCATGCTATCTGCTAAATAAACTTGCGTGTCGGCTTGAATAGATTGACCTAAACTACGACGTTGCGTATTTAGTTCTAAGCTTTGACTTACCTCAAAAACTTCATCAAAACGTTCAGGATGACGTGGTACAACAATACAAAGAAGCTCAGAATACTCTGCTAAATAAGGCTTTAAAGCCATCAAAATATCTTTTTCTTCAGGTGCATGCGTACTTGCTATCGTAATAATTTTGCGGTTTTCTAATTGCCACTCTGCTATTAACTGTTGAGCGCGTTCTACAAATGATAATGGTGCAGAAATATCAAATTTAATACTTCCTACAACTTGGCTTGTATCTGTACTTGCACCCAAAGCAACAAAGCGATCGAGTGATGCTTGATCTTGAGCTAAGAGCTCTTTTAAGCCTCTCAACATTGGTTTTGTTAGGCTTGGTACTTTACCGTAACCCTTTGCAGATTTTTCTGAAAGTCGCGCATTAATTAAAATACACGGCACATCAAATTCATGAGCTTGATCTATCAAATTTGGCCACAGTTCAGTTTCAACTAAAGCCAATAATTTCGGTTGATATAATTTAAAAAATTCTGCAATTAATTGTTTTTGATCAGCAGGTAAATATACTGCTTGAAATAAATCTAAATAGGGTTCTTTTAAGAATAAAGATTTCGCACGGGCTTGCCCTGTTTTTGTTGTATTGGTGACTAAAACAGGATGTCCTAATTTTAAATAATACTCAATTAAGGGCTGTGCAGCATTGGTTTCCCCAACCGACACGACATGAAACCAAATGGCTTGCACATTTTTAGGCGTTTGAAATGGACCAAAGCGCTCTAACTGCTCCTGTTGTAGTTGTTCAGCATTCACTGCACGTTTTTTTATACGCCATTTATAAAGTGGTTTTAAAATTGATAATGCTGCGTTATACCAAAATGGAGTAGCCAAATACTTCGCCTTTTATGAATGTCTACTGAAAATATAACAGAGCCACACGAACTTGTTAATTCATGTGGCTTATTTTAAAAATAATAGTATTAAACTTTATGCTTGTTCTAATGTTGGATAATCAATATATCCTTCAGGAACATTGGTACCAATCATGTTTTCAAACTTAAGTTCATTGAGTGGTGCATTTTGTACTAAACGCTCATACAAGTCTGGGTTTGCAATATAAGCTTTACCAAATGACACTGCATCAGCTTTACCTGAAGCCAATAATTCAATTGCATCTTCACGACTTAAACGCATATTGGCAATGTATGGAACACCATTTGAGCACGCTTTCATATCATCAGAAATACTATCTTCTGCTAAATATTCACGTGTAAAGAAGAACGCAATATTACGCTTGCCTAATTCTTCCATCACATAACCGAATGTTTCACGTGGATTGTCATCACCCATGTCATGTTCATCACCACGTGGTGCAAGATGAACACCCACTCGATCTGCACCCCATACTTCAATTAAAGCATCTACAACTTCCAACAAGAATCGAGCACGGTTCGAGACTGAACCTCCGTATTCATCTTCACGTTTATTGGTTTTAGTTTGTAAAAATTGGTCAATCAAATAACCATTGGCTGCGTGGAGTTCTACACCATCAAAGCCTGCATCTTTTGCACGAATTGCTGCTTGCTTATATTGTGCTGTAATCGCCTGAATTTCTGAGATTTCAAGTGGACGTGGTGCAACATAATCACGTTTCGGACGGAGTAAACTCACTTGCCCTGCTTGTTTTACATCACTCGCTGAAACAGGTGTTTCACCATTGAGTAATGATGGATCGGATACACGACCAACATGCCAAAGCTGCGAAACAATTAAGCCACCTTTGTCATGAACTGCTTGTGTGACTTGCTTCCAACCATCCACTTGAGCATCAGTAAATAAACCTGGGGTATTTAAATAACCGTTCGCTTCTTCAGAGATCACTGTTGCTTCAGCAATAATTAAGCCTGCACTCGCACGCTGAGCATAATACTGCGCCATAAGTGGTGTTGGAACACGATCATCGGTTGCACGGCTACGTGTTAAAGGTGCCATGATGACACGATTTTTCAGCTCTAATGCACCAAGTTTTAGGGGGGTATTCAATTCAGCCATTCTGTGACTCCACCCTCTAATTTCATTTAGAGGTGTTGTTGTAGATATTCAATATATTGCTGAATCAATGTTTCATTGCGGGAAAAATAAGACCATTGCCCATGCTTAGTCGCAGTAATTAAACCTGCTTGTTGTAACACAGACAAATGATTTGACATGGTCGATTGTGATACTTGACCCAATCGCTCAATTTGCCCTGCACAAACACCACGCGTAAAGCCATTACACTCATCTTCAGGCAAAAACTGTTCGGGTGTTTTTAACCACTGCAAAATTTGCCGACGAGTCGGGTTGGATAAGGCTTTATAAATTAAGTCGATGTCCATAGTTTCATCACAAATTGTGTGCAACAAAACAATTCAGCTCCAATCATTATATCGTATTTTATCGATTAATATATCGATTTTTTTAGATATATATTCCAAGCGGTTTCGCTTTGCTACACAAATGTTTGCAAAGGTCTGTTTACAGACCTTGTTTTAAACTTGCTTCAATAAATTTATCTAGATCACCATCAAGTACAGCACCCGTATTCGAGCTTTCAACACTTGTACGTAAATCTTTAATACGTGAGTCATCTAAAACGTATGAACGAATTTGACTTCCCCAACCAATATCAGACTTTGTATCTTCTAATGCTTGAGCTGCATCATTACGCTTTTTCATTTCCAATTCATACAATTTTGCACGTAATTGTTTCCAAGCATGATCACGGTTAGCATGTTGTGAACGTTGGTTCTGACAAGCAACCACAATACCTGTTGGTGCATGCGTTAAACGTACTGCAGAATCTGTTTTGTTAATATGCTGACCACCCGCACCAGAAGCACGGTAAGTATCTGTACGTACATCTGCAGGATTGATTTCAATTTCAATATTGTCATCAATTTCAGGAGAAACGAAAACAGCAGAGAAAGATGTATGGCGGCGGTTACCTGAGTCAAATGGAGACTTACGCACTAAACGGTGTACACCTGATTCTGTACGTAACCAACCATACGCATACTCGCCTTCTACACGAATCGTAGCAGACTTAATACCAGCCACATCACCGTCAGATTCTTCCATTAATTCAGCTTTAAAGCCATGGCGTTCAATCCAACGCATATACATACGCAGTAACATAGATGCCCAATCTTGTGCTTCTGTACCACCTGAACCTGCTTGAATTTCAACATAGCAAGGGTTTGGATCCATTGGATTGCTGAACATACGGCGGAATTCTAATTTAGCAAGTTCCGCTTCAGCTGAATCTAATTCTGCTTGAACATCTACAAGCATTTCTTCTTCTTCAGCTTCAACCGCAAGATCAAGCATCGCTTGAGCATCTTCTAATTGAGTCGATAAGCCATCAAGCACGTTTAATACGTTTTCTAATTCGCCCTTTTCTTTAGCCATCGCTTGCGCGCGGTTTTGATCATTCCAAATTGTAGGGTCTTCTAATTCACGTAGAACCTCTTCTAAACGCTCTTTCTTAAGATCGTAGTCAAAGATACCCCCGTAGTGTTTGACCACGTTCGTCTAAATCTTTTAGCTGTAATAGATACGGATTAATTTCCACGTGAAATACTCTCAATTTAAAACATTCAAAATAGCGTTAAATTATAGCACAGACCAAATATGCGATTTCACACTTCACTCGATAAGAAATTGAAATAAATTTAAACACTTTTTTAGTTTCTACACTTTGAATACAGCCATCATCTAATAGAGCCAAAAGCGAAATTTAGCTTAAATATTAATCAGACCTTACAATAAAAAAACTATTTTTTACTTAAAATTAAAATCTATCAAAATATGAATATAAAATATAATTTTATATTTCAATTACTTAAAAACACAAATTACACAAATCCAACCCTATTTACATTGCCACAACGGTATCTCGATTGACCGTTCATATTTTTGCCCTAGACTGAACCTGTAACAAAAAATGTATATTGAAACTATAAATCAAGAGGTAGACCCCATGAAAAAATTAGCAATCGCCTCAGCATTGTTGTCAACTATGGCCGTTGCTGGCACAGCCAACGCATACCAAGCAGAAGTGGGCGTAACAGCTGGTGTGATCGATCCCGATCATGCAAGCACTCAAGGTATTTATGGTGTAGAAGGAACAGCTTACTTTAAACCAGTACAAACACGTAATGCACCACTTGCAGAAGCAGCATTTTTAGACCGTGCAAGTAATGTTAAAGCTCAGTACAACTACAGCAAAGTAGATGATGCAAAATTACATAACTATTCTGCTGGCGTAGAATACTTTGTACCAAACTCAGACTTCTATTTAAGCGGTGACATTGGTCGTCAAGACATTAAAATGAAACACGCTTCAAATTTTGACACAACTGTTTACTCAGCAGAAATTGGTTATTTACCAGCTCCAGGTCTATTAGTTGCCGCTGGTGTTAAAGGCTATGATAATGATGCCAAATCACATACTGCACCAAGTGTACGTGCAAAATACGTAACAGCATTATCAAATGGTCAAGATATTAATATTGAAGCTGGCGCAACATTTGGCGATATTAAAGATTACCATGTTGCTGCTGATTACTTTATTGATAAGACATTCAGTGTTGGTGCAGACTATCAAAAACAAGACTTTTTGGATAACAAAGAATGGGGCATTAATGCACGCAAATTTGTGACTGAAAATGTAAGTTTAGAGGGTCGTGTAGGTTTTGCTAAAAATGATATAAATGATTACAACACTTACAGCGTTGGTGCAAAATACCGCTTCTAAAACATTGAATATATCTTCCCTAAAAAAGCCACTCAATTGAGTGGCTTTTTTTCCCGTCAACATTCATACATCTAGAGAATTATTGAAATAGGTGTACAACTCGTAACTGTAAATTTACATTGCCATTAAATACATTCTTCTCTAATTCATAAACTAAATTCACATGATCAATCATTGGATTAAAATCATATTTTTCTTTGGCATTAAAAGAAATTGCTTCCACCACTTGCCCATTTTCCAAGCCTAGACGTAGCTTTAAATGTGAATCTTTCAACCATCGATAATCAACTAATTTAAACTGCCCTTCAAAAATAGGTTGCGGGAATTTTTGCCCCCACGGTGCTAAATTTTGTAGTAAATCGACCGTATTTAGCTGAATGATATCTGCCTTTAAAACACCATCTGTCCAAAGTACAGCTTGAAATAACTCATCATCCATATTCACGATAAGTTTTTCAAAAACGGACTTAAATTCAGAAAAATGTTCTTTTTTGACCGTTAAGCCTGCTGCTGCGGCATGCCCACCAAAATGACTGATTAAATGTGGATATTGCTCTGCAACCAATTCAATCGAATCTCGAATATGAATACCATCAATTGAACGAGCTGAGCCTTTAATATGTACACCATCTTCATCGGCTGCAAAAACAATAGCAGGTCTATGGAATTGTTCTTTTAAACGCCCAGCAACAATACCAATCACACCTTGATGCCAATGTTCTTCAAACATCACCAAAGCTGCTGGTAAATTTTGTTGATCTAACTCTAATTTTTCTAGCTCAAGTAAAGCTTCTTGTTTAATTTTGCCTTCGACCTGACGACGTTCAACATTTAGATCATTTAATTGTCCTGCAAGTTCATAGGCTTTCTGAATATCGGTTGCGAGCAAACACTCAATACCAATATCCATGGTTTCCATACGTCCTGCTGCATTAATCCGAGGACCTAAGACAAAACCTAAATCTTGTGCTTTTAAAGAAGCGGGATCACGTCCTGCAATATCAAGTAATGCACTAATTCCTGAACGACACTGACTTTGCTGAATTCGCTTCAATCCCGCATCAACCAAAATACGATTGTTATAGTCCAAACTTGCGACATCGGCATATGTACCTAGCGCCACTAAATCTAAATATTGCGTTATTTTACTGGTTGATTTAGCACGCTTTGCACGATGGCTCGATAAGTTCGCAAGTAAATAAAATGCAACGCCCACCCCTGCCAAAGCTTTACTTGGAAAGTCGCAGCCTAATTGATTCGGATTAACTACAGCTTCAGCTTTCGGTGTTTCTTTAGTCGTTAAATGATGATCTGTAATGACCACTTTCATACCATGAGCTTGAGCTTTTTCTACCCCTGCATGGCTGGAAATACCATTATCTACAGTTATAAGAAGATCAGGCTGATACGTCTGATAAGCCAAATCTGCAATCGCAGGCGTTAAACCATAGCCATATTTAAAACGATCAGGTACTAAATATTCGATGTTTGCACCCATTTCTTGTAATGCAAGTATCATCAATGCCGTACTAGTTGCACCATCAGCATCGTAATCTCCCACAATCACAATTTTTTGCTGTTGATCTATTGCCTCATCAATAATTTGAATCGCCTGATCTAAGCCCTTCATTGTTGGTGCAAGTAAGTGTTTGAGTTTTAATTCGAGTTCTTGTTCAGACTCGACACCACGTCGTGCCAAAATTTCAGCGACAAAATTAGGCACGCCCTGAAAATTTTCAGGGCGTGTAATAAATGGTCTTTGTTTAATTAGAGTTTTAGACATTTAAGGCATCAATCGTTGGATAATCCATTTACCATCGATTCTTTCATAAGTGATGCGGTCATGTAAACGATTTGGACGACCTTGCCAAAACTCATAATAATCAGGCTCTAGACGATAACCGCCCCAAAACTCTGGTTTAGCCAACTCGGTTTTATCTTCAACTTCATCATGTAAGGTTTGAAACCGCTGTTGCAGCTCTTCACGACTTGCAATCACACCACTTTGTGGCGTACTAACATGCGCTGCAATTTGATTATCACGCGGACGCTTGTGGTAATACGCTGTCGATTCCTCTTCAGAAATTTTCACCACACGCCCTGACACACGAATTTGACGCTCTTGTTCTTGCCAATAAAACAATAATTCCGCATATGGGTTTTCAGCTAAATCGATGCCTTTTTGACTGTCATAGTTGGTATAAAAATCATAACCCGCTTCAGTTGCACCACGTAACAAAACCGTACGTACATGTGGACGACCTTGTTTGCTTGCTGTTGCTAAAGACATTGTATAGGGCTCATGTAATTGAGCTTCTAAAGCATGATTAAACCAATTTAAAAATTGTTCATGTGGATTTTCATTCACTTGAGCTTCGTGTAATTCACCTTTTTGGTAACTTAAACGTAGCTCACTTAAATCTTTAATGACATCACTCATATCAATTCCTATGCAGCGTTTGCACGCACAGCATCTGCTAAATGATTTGCCAAAGTCGTTACTTCTGCTAAATCATCACCTTCAACCATGACACGAATTACAGGTTCAGTTCCTGATTTACGAATAAGAAGACGACCACGACCTTTAAGCTGTTCTTCCGCTTTTGCAAATTCGTCAACCAATGTAGGCACTGTATATGGATCGAACATTGCCGCTAAACGTACATTAACTAAAACGTTTGGCAATAAAGTAAATCCATCTACTAACTCATGCAGTGCTTTATTTTGCTCAACCATTACAGTTAAAACCTGAAGTGCAGCAATAATGGCATCACCGGTGGTACTTTTATCTAAAGTAAGGATATGACCTGACGGCTCACCACCTGTCACCCAACCATTTTCTTCCAAGCCTTGTAGCACATAACGATCACCCACTTTGGCACGTAACAATGGAATGCTTGCTTTTTCTAAAGCCAATTCCAATGCCATATTACTCATAAGTGTACCGACAATACCTTTTGGCTTTTTCGATGCTTGAGTCGCCAAAATATACAGGATATGGTCACCTGTAATTTGTTCGCCATTTTTATCCACTAAAATGACACGGTCAGCATCTCCATCGAAAGCAATTCCAAGGTCAGCAGCATTTTCAACCACTGCTTTTTGCAAGCTTCCAGGATGCGTAGAACCACAATCTTCATTAATATTTAGACCATTTGGTTCATTGTGAATTGCGATTACTTTTGCACCAAGCTCACGAAATACAGAAGGACCAACGTTATACGCCGCTCCATTTGCACAATCGACAACAATTGTTAAATCATTTAAATCTAAATGGTATGGAAAAGTCGATTTACAAAATTCGATATAGCGACCATTGGCATCTTTAACACGTACACTTTTACCTAAGTTTGCAGTGTCTTCGATGAAGATATCGTTTTCTAATTCTCGATTAATCGCTTCTTGAATTTCATCAGGGAGTTTTTTACCTTCTCCTGAGAAAAACTTAATCCCATTATCAAAATATGGATTATGCGAAGCTGAAATTACAATTCCTAAACTCGCATGTAACGCTCGTGTTAAGTGTGCAATTGCAGGTGTTGGTAATGGACCAAGTAAATGAACATATACACCCGCAGCATTTAAGCCGGCTTGTAGTGCTGCCTCTAAAATATAACCCGATAGTCGTGTATCTTTCCCAAGTACAACAATTGGCTTATTTTTTTTACTATAATTTTTTAATACTTTACCCGCTGCGAAACCCAACTTTAAAGCAAATTCAGGTGTAATTGGTAATTCACCAAATTTGCCTCGAATACCATCGGTACCAAAATAACTCATGTTTTACTCACTTCTTGATGGTGATCTTCATCATCACATTTATAGTAATTACTTTACACCAAAAACAAAAAAGCCGTCATAAGTCTGACGGCTTTTTAGCGAGAAAACTACGAAAATTAACCAACGCGGTAGTTTGGTGCTTCTTTCGTAATAGTCACATCATGTACATGAGATTCAGACATCCCCGCAGATGTAATCTTCACAAATTTTGCATTTTGACGAAGATCTTCAACTGTAGAAGAACCTGTATAACCCATAGAAGAGCGTAAACCACCCATCATTTGATGAACGATGTTACCCATTGGACCTTTATAAGGTACACGACCTTCAATACCTTCTGGAACAAGTTTCTCTGCACCTGCTTTAGAGTCTTGGAAATAACGATCAGCAGAACCTGTCGCACCCGCCATTGCACCTAAAGAACCCATACCGCGGTATGCTTTGTAGTAACGACCTTGGAAGAATTCAACTTCACCAGGTGCTTCTTCAGTACCTGCCATAAGTGAACCAACCATAATTGTGCTTGCACCCGCACCAATCGCTTTTGCCATATCGCCAGAGAAGCGAATACCGCCATCAGCGATTAATGGAATTTGATCTTTAAGTGCATTTGCAACGCTGTCAATCGCAGAGATTTGTGGCATACCAATACCAGCAACAATACGCGTTGTACAGATTGAGCCAGGACCAATACCCACTTTAACAGCATCAGCACCAGCATCTAATAATGCAAGAGCAGCATCACCAGTTGCGATGTTACCGCCAATCACTTGTACTTGTGGGTAGTTTGCTTTAACCCAACGTACACGCTCAATTACACCAGCAGAGTGACCATGTGCAGTATCAACAACAATAGCATCTACACCAGCTTCAACCAATGCTTCAACACGGCTTGGGGTTTCAACACCTGTACCAACTGCAGCACCAACACGTAAACGACCTAAATCATCTTTACAGCTGTTTGGATAAAGTTCTGCTTTGTTAAAGTCAGTTACTGTAATTAAGCCTTTAAGCTCATTATTTTCACCAACAACAATCACTTTTTCAATACGATTTTTTTGAAGAAGTGCTTGGATATTTTCTTTCGATTCGTTTTCACGAACTGTAACTAAACGATCTTGACCAGTCATAATGTTGCTTACTGGTTGTTCAAGGTTAGTTTCAAAACGCGTATCACGACCTGTCACAATACCAACGACTTTACCGTCTTTTACAACAGGTACACCGCTAATATTGTTTGATTGAGTAATTGCAATTAACTCACGAACAGTTGTTTCGGGAGTTACGGTAATAGGGTCTTTCACCATTCCCGCTTCAAATTTTTTCACACGGCGTACTTCAGCAGCTTGCGCAGCAATATCCATGTTTTTATGCAGAATACCAATACCGCCATTCTGCGCCATAGCAATTGCCATACGTGATTCAGTCACTGTATCCATTGCAGCAGAAACGAGAGGGATATTAAGATTAATTCCGCGTGTTAAACGTGTCTTTAGAGAGACATCTTTTGGGAGGACAGTTGAGTAGGCAGGGAGTAACAAGACATCATCGAAGGTTAGCGCTTCTTGAACGATGGTCAGCATAACAGTCTCACTGGTAATTTCCGTGCGCTATTATAAACAAATTTGGATGTAAATTTCATTTATTATTATCAATTATTTATTTTTACTCTGAAATTTTATTTTATTTTAATAAAACTCAATTACTTATTTAAATATAATTTTACTCATAATGACCTGATTAAAATAATAAGGAAGAAAACTTCTCTTTTCTTCCTTATTATTGACTGATACCAACTTAACAGTCTAACTCGCGTCTATAAATGTACGCTTTCCATACATCTTAGAATTTATATCTAAATGCTATAGAGCGATGAGTCATTTAAACTGATTAATACTCTGGGCATGTAAAAACACGCTCATCCATTAAGTCTGTTCCACATTCAAGTGTTTCAATCCAGTCGAGGAATTGGTTTACCTGCTCTTTACCCATAAATGGTGTTCCGTGCTGTGGAACAATGCTTTCCACATCCATAGTACGTACCATTTGCACCCAAAGACGAATCACCTTGTTATTGCACATATAGCGCTGATGAAAACCTTTCATTTTCGGAATGTGGTCTTCAAAGTTATCTAATGGAATACCTGCATCTTCAACCATTGATGCACCCATATCTCCTGAAAATAAAATTTTTGAGATTGGATCATAAAACTGGAAATTACCCACAGAATGTAAAAAATGTGCAGGAACGGCAATAATTGAAGAATTACCTAATTCAATTTTTTGACCTTGATCTGGCAATTCAATTAAGCGCTCCAACCAACTTCCTTTCATTCGGTCACTCATAAATGCCGAATTCAAGTGTGGTAAAAAGCGTGCCCATAATTTAGATGCAACAACTTTTGCGTCGGTATAGACCAACCAACGAGGCATAGAAGTAATAATATCTGGATCTTGATGCGATGCCATCACCAAATCTAAATTCGCAAGACGTGTATATTTATTCAATTCCATAGTCAATGGAACATAGGTCAAGTCGCCACCTGGATCGAGTACTGCAGCTCGTTCGTTATCAATAATTAAGAATTGGTTGGCCTGCACACCCTCACCTTTAACCAAACTGGTAAAGCTAATACATTTATGTGACCCATTATCAAATAATACTTGCGATGTAGTGCGGTCAAATGCCATACCGAATCCCCAAAATTTCTAATTTTTAAAAGCGTATTTCTATGTACAGATAACATATATTTAATTAGTGAAACTTACAATGAATATGCTTTAAATATTTTTAATAATATCAATTATTTGAGTATCAAGTCACAAAAAAACCCGAGCTAAAAACTCAGGTTTTTTTGTTTTTCGGTATATTTTTAGAAAAAATAATGTTGTGCCAATGCTGCAACACCAATAACCAAGAAAACTAATGCGCCAATTTTATGAATTAAGGAAATTGGAAGCTTCTCTGCCATCTTATTACCAATGAATACAGCAGGTGCATTCACAAGCATAATACCCAAAGTTGTACCTAATGTTACCCAACCAATACTGTCAAAACGTGCAGCTAAAGCAACAGTCGCAATTTGAGTTTTATCGCCAATTTCTGCAAGGAAGAACAAAACAAAGGTCGCACCAAATACACCGTATTTTTGCCATTTGTTAATACTTTCCGACTCATCACCTAATTCATCTGGAATTAACATCCAAATCGCCATACCAATGAAACCTAGCGATACTATCCATAACAATACAGTTGGGCTTAATACTGTGGTAATCCATTGACCCAACACAGCTGAAACACCATGGTTTACAACAGTTGCTAGAAAAATTGCGAATAGAATTGGAGCTGGTTTACGGAATCGTGCGGCAAGAAGTAATGCAAGCAGCTGTGTTTTATCACCCATTTCAGACAGGGCAACAACAGCTAAAGAAATGAAAAAAGCAGATAACATGATGTCTTTCTCTGGCTAGCATAACATATACCAATGACTCACCCCTCCTGCTAGCCATATGTGCAGAGTGGTAAATCAAAGGTCTTGCCAACAAAAGAAAGCTTTAAGAAGCTCATTTGGTTTTTTGCTATGATGACCATGCTCGCTTTAGAGCAAATATGTTGATCATCACCTGTTCTTTTCGAACAGCGGCTACTCCCCAATGAAGTAACGCCATTATACTCAAATTTTCATCGTTTTTCAAATTTCACAAAAAAACCCTGCCGAAGCAGGGTCTTATCGCACTTAAATTAATTCAATTAAATTAATAAAGTACGAATATCTTTTAACAACTTAGTTAACTTATTAGTAAAGCGAGCAGCATCAGCACCGTTAATTACACGGTGATCGTATGACAATGACAATGGCAACATAAGTTTCGGATCAAAACCTTGACCATTCCATACAGGTTGCATTGTCGCAGGTGAAATACCTAAGATTGCAACTTGAGGCCAGTTAACAAGTGGTGTAAATGCTGTACCACCAATTGCACCTAAACTTGAAATGGTGAAGTTTGCACCTTGAAGATCTTTCGGAGAAAGTTTCTTATCACGTGCTTTTTGACCTAACACACCCAATTCAACAGCAATTTGTTTAATTGATTTTTGATCTGGATTACGCAACACAGGAACTGTTAAACCATCTGGCGTTGCTACAGCAATACCCATGTGAATTTCATTACGTAAAAGTACAGACTTACCATCATCAGACAAGTGACCTGCAAACTCACGCTCTTCTTTAAGAAGATGAGCAACAGCTTTAATGATGAAAGCCATAATTGTTAAACTAATGCCTTCTTTCTTAAAGTTACCTTTAAGATCATTACGCCAAGCTTCAAGCTCTGTAATATCAGCAAGATCAAACTGTGTCACTTGTGGAATGTAGTTGTTTAATGACAACTGAGGAATAGACACTTGTTGCAAGCGTGTCAATACTTTCTCTTCCACACCACCAAAGGCATCAAAACTTGGCAGTTTTGGTAAACCTGATGATTGTGCTACTGCTGTAGCAGGTGCAGCTTGTGGCGTAGTTAAACGCGTTTTCACATAAGCAAACAAGTCTTCTTTCATTAAACGCGCATGTGGACCAGATGCTTTTACTTCTGCAAGTACAACCCCCAATTCACGTGCTAATTTACGAACCGCAGGACCTGCATAAACTTTTGCATTTGCTACGTTTTGTTCTTTTGTCAGTTTGTCTGCTGAATGCGTTGTTGGTGTAGCAATTGGGGCTGGTGCTACCGCTTTCGGTGCCTCTACTTTAGGTATCGCTTGAACAGGAGCAGCAGCTTGACCTTCAGCAGCAATAGTCACCAAAGCAATACCTTCTGACACGTTTTGACCTAGCTCTACGTGAATTGCTTTAATCACGCCAGAAACCGTACTTGGTACTTCTACAGTCGCTTTATCAGATTCAACAACAATAATGCTTTGGTCTTTTTCAACTTTATCACCAACAGCAACAAGTACTTCAGCAACAGCAGCTTTATCTACACCTAAATCTGGTACAGCAACTTCTACATCACCAGCAGGAATTGCTGCTGGTGCAACAGGTGCAGGCGTTGCTTGTGCAGTTGCTGCTGATGCTACAGGTGCAGCACTTTCTGTTTTCACTTGAAGAATCACAACGCCTTCTTTCACGCTGTCACCAACTTGAATAGAAATAGATTCAACAATACCAGCAACAGTACTTGGCACTTCGACAGTTGCTTTATCAGACTCAACCACCACAATGCTGTCATCTACGGCAATGCTATCACCTACTTTTACTAACACCTCCCCAACAATGGCCTTTTCAACACCAATATCAGGTACTTGAACATCAACGACTTGCGATGTTGTTGCAACAGATGCAGTCACAGGAGCAGCTTCAACAACTGTCTCTTTTACTTCAGCAACAGGTTCAGCTTTAACTTCTACAGCAGGCGCTGCAGTTTGTCCTTCTGCTTCAAGTTCAATTAATACAGCACCTTCAGCAACTGCATCACCTTGATTTACAAGAATGCTTTTTACTACACCTGCTGAAGTGCTAGGCACCTCAACAGATGCTTTATCTGACTCTAGTAAAACAATGCTGTCATCAACTGCAATGGTATCGCCTACTTTTACTAAAATTTCTGCGACCGTTGCTTTATCTACACCAATATCAGGAGTCATAATTTGCATGATTAGTTCTCCTCTTTATAGTCAGCAACAGCTTGTACTTCTGCATGTGCTTGTGGTGCCCAAGCAACTGGACGATCTGTATCAAGCTCAAATGTAGAAATTGCATCTTTTACTAAACGTGCATCCACTTCGCCTTCATCAGCCAATTTCTTCAATGTAGCAACAACGATATGTGCGGCATCTACACCAAAGTAACTACGCAACTTAGCACGTGAATCTGAACGACCATAACCATCTGTACCTAAAGCAACGAATGGACGGTTATCTGGTAAATATCCACGGATTTGTTCACTATATGCACGCATATGGTCAGTTGCAGAAACAACAATACCTTTAGTACCGCGAAGTTGCTGAGACACCCAAGATTCTTTCGCTTCAGACATTGGATGTAAACGGTTGTATTCTTCTACCACCATACCATCACGCGCCAACTCGTTAAAGCTTGTTGCGCTCCAAACATTTGAATGGATTTGGTATTCATCACGTAAAATTTGTGCAGCTTTAATCACTTCACGGAGGATTACACCTGAACCCATAAGCTGAACAGTTGCTTTTGTATCTTCTTCAAGTAAGTACAAACCACGTTTGATACCTTCTTCAACACCTTGTGGCATTTCAGGATGCTCGTAATTTTCATTCATTACTGTTAAGTAATAGAAAATACGCTCTTGATTCACATACATACGCTGTAAGCCATCATGCACAATGACAGCTAATTCATAACCAAAGCACGGGTCATAAGACACACAGTTTGGAATGGTGTTTGCAAGAATATGCGAGTGACCATCTTGATGTTGTAAGCCTTCACCATTTAGTGTTGTACGACCTGCCGTAGCACCCAATAAGAAGCCTTGAGCTTGTGAATCTGCCGCAGCCCATGCAATATCACCAATACGTTGGAAACCAAACATTGAGTAATACATGTACATTGGAATCATTGGTAAGTTATTTGTTGAATAACTTGTTGCCAATGCCGCCCAAGCACTCATTGCACCCGCTTCGTTAATACCTTCTTGAAGCATGTGACCATCTTTAGCTTCACGGTAATGCATTAGCTGTTCTTGGTCTTCTGGTGTGTATTTTTGACCGTGAGCAGCATAAATACCTAGCTGACGGAACATCCCTTCTAAACCAAAAGTACGCGCTTCATCAGGTACAATTGGAACAACACGATCTTTAATTGCTTTTTCTTTCAACAATGCTGAAATCAAGCGAACCATGACCATAGTTGTCGATTGCTCTTTACCTTGAGAACCTTTTAACACTGCATCAAATACAGATAACTCAGGAATCGCTAATACTTCACTTTCTTTACGACGAGCAGGTAAGTAACCACCTAATGCTTCACGACGAGCTTTCATATATTTAAGTTCAGGCGAGTTTTCGCTTGGACGGTAGAAAGGTACATCAACCAATTCATCATCGCTAATTGGTAAGTTAAAGCGGTCACGTACGTATTTTAAAGACTCAATCTGCATCTTTTTAATTTGGTGCGTTTTGTTTACCGCTTCAATTTCTTCAGATAAGCCATAACCTTTTACTGTTTTCGCAAGAATTACAGTTGGTTGACCTTTTGCTGTACATGCTTCTGCATAAGCTGCAAATACTTTATACGGGTCATGACCACCACGATTTAGATTATCAATATCTTCATCGCTTAAATCTTTTACTAGTTCTGCCGCTTCAGGGTATTTACCGAAGAATTTTTCACGTGTATATGCACCACCTTTTACTTGGTAACGCTGATATTCACCATCAACCGCTTCTTCCATTACCGCTTTTAATGCGCCAGTTTCATCTTTTGCAAGCAGTGGATCCCAATGACGTCCCCAAACTACTTTAATAACGCGCCAACCTGCGCCACGGAATAACGATTCAAGTTCTTGAATAATTTTACCGTTACCACGCACAGGGCCATCAAGACGTTGTAAATTACAGTTTACAACCCAAATTAGATTGTCTAGTTTTTCACGACCTGCAAGTGAAATAGCACCAGTACTTTCTGGCTCATCCATTTCACCATCACCCAAATACGCCCAAACCTTACGATTTTCTTCTTTAATCAAACCGCGGTTCATTAAGTATTTTTGGATATGTGCTTGGTAAATCGACATGATTGGACCAAGCCCCATAGATACTGTAGGGAACTGCCAGTAATCTGGCATTAAATATGGATGCGGATAACTTGGGATACCAATACCGTCAACTTCACGGCGGAAGTTATTTAAATGTTCTTCAGTCAAACGACCTTCAAGAAATGAACGTGCATAAATACCAGGAGCACAATGCCCTTGGTAATAAATCATATCACCGCCAAAATTATCGTTATTAGCGCGGAAGAAATGGTTAAAACCAACATCGTACAAAGTTGCAGATGATGCAAAACTTGCTAAGTGACCACCTAAATCATCACCTGTTTTGTTCGCACGAAGAACCATTGCAAGTGCATTCCAACGAACAAGTGCGCGAATACGACGCTCCATATCTTGATCGCCAGGCATAGCTGGTTGCTCTTCTACTGAAATTGTATTTAAGTAAGGAGTATTTAGTCGCTGAATGGGAACATGCTTAGCAATCGCGCGTTGATATAGCTTTTCAAGCAAGAATGCACCACGCTCTGTGCCCATGTGTTGTATTACAGAGTCAAACGCATCCTGCCACTCTTGGGTTTCTTGCGCATCTGTATCGCCATAAAACGCCATATTTCACCTATTCTGTATGCTTAATCTTATACCCATATATGTATCACACTTTTGCCTAGCTCAGATATCGCTCTAGATGAATACGGTTTTGGTCTAATATTTAATAAATAAATACCCATTGACCTTTCGTTACGTAAAACAACAAAAAACCGCCAAGAATGGCGGTTTTTTAAACACAACTATCAAAATTTGATGATAGTTTAATATATTAAGCTTGTTGATGAGCTTTATGCGGGCTCATTCAAATTACCATTTTCCTTCTTATGGCAACATCGCTAAATATGTAGATGGATTTTTACGTTGACCATCTTTTACAACTTCGTAATGTAAATGAGGACCAGTACAACGACCTGTACAACCTACATCAGCAATATGCTCACCTGCTTTTACTCGCTCACCAACACGGGCAATTAAACGAGAAGCGTGTGCATAGCGTGTTAAATAACCATTACCGTGGTTAATTTCAACATACTGACCATAACCTGTACCCCAACCTGACTTGGTTACAATTCCAGGCCCTGTTGCATAAATTGGAGTACCTGATGCTGCAGATAAATCTAAACCTGAGTGATTTTCAGCACGGCCACCCATTGTACGACCACCAAAATCTGAACTTACACGTTTCATATCTGGAAGAGGATGCGTTACCAACCAAGAGTATGCTGTTGAAGAATATGTAGGTGTTGAATTATATTTTTTAGCAATCGAACTATTATTTAATTCAACTGACTTTTCACGAAGCTTTACTGAAATTTGAGTATTAGCAGGGATATCAAGATCTTCCGACTCTGTATAAGCACCTTGGGCCAAGGTACGAGTGAGTTGTTCTAAACGATCTTGCGAACCATTTTGTGAAGCATTGATCTGAACTAAATCTGCAAATGCTAAAGAAGCAGCAGAAACAGCTACTGAAAAAGCTAACACAATACGTTTTAAATGCATAAAAACCTCATAAACTGTTTTACTCAAAGCTTCTTGGTAATCTCATCCTTGATATCTACCGAAAAATGCGCATAACATAAGACATAATCATGAAGGAATAATGTATGTCTGAACCTGTTAATGTCTTTCAGCAAACCAGAAAACACTCAAAAACAGGAAACTTAACGTTTCTCTCTCAACAAGTATCTGCATGGCAGAAACTTACAAAATTAATTCAACCCTTATTACCACAACCAGAACAATGGCATGTAGCCTGTTACCAAAATGGTATTTTGACAATTACCGGACTCAATCAAGCCATGATTAGTCAACTTGCATACTTGCAGAAACAATATATTGCTCAGCTTTCACAACTTGACGGACTTCATGATTTACAAAAAATTTATGTCCGATTAAGAGTAGAACCCCAAACACCCCAAAAAACTGAAGTACAGCCCAAAGCTCTTAATGCTGAAACTCAAGAAATGCTCAAAAGCGCAGCAGACTTTGTAACTGACCCTAAGCTTAGCCAAGCTTTGTTACGTTTGGCAAGTAATAAAAAATAACGTGTTTGAATATTTTTTAACAAATTAGCGTAAAATAATGTGAAATAAATCACGAAAAAATCATTATATTATAACATTTCTCATAAAGACAATGCGTTAGATCACACTTACATAGCGAATTGGGCATTCATCTTCGTCATCAAATGTTACAATTTCATAGCTTGTTGGATCACTTTGAACATTGCGAAGAAGTTGGTTATTAAGTGCATGACCAGACTTATAACCATCAAATTTCGCAATAACTTGATGACCTAATAAATATAAATCACCCACAGCATCTAAAATTTTATGGCGAACAAATTCATCAGAAAAACGTAGACCTTCTTCATTCACCACACCATCATCATCTACACCAATAGCATTTTCAAGACTTGCACCTAAAGCAAGATTATTTGCTTTTAGATAATCTAAATCCTTCATAAAACCAAATGTACGTGCACCACTGACTTCATACACAAAAGTTTCTGTAGAAAAATCAATGGTTGCAGACTGGTATTCTTTTTTAAATGCAGGATGATCGAAATCAATCGTGAAGTTTAGTTGAAAGCCTTCATGTGGATTGAAAATTGCACGTTTATCATCAATAAGAGCTTCGACCGGCTTTAAAATTTTAATAAATTTTTTCGGAGCTTCTAGTTCTTTTAATCCACCTTGCATAAGCAAGTAAATAAACGGACCTGCACTACCATCCATAATTGGTACTTCTGATGCAGATACTTCAATAATTAAATTATCAATTCCTAAACCAGCAATTGCACTCATCACATGTTCAATGGTTCCCACTTTGGCATTTTCTTGAACCAAGTTAGAACACATAAATGCTTCTTGAATCAGCATTGCATCAGCAGAAATATCTACAGGCGGATTTAAATCAACACGACGAAAAACAATACCCCCATCGGCATGGTGAGGCACAAAGTTAATCAATACTTTTTGCCCACTATGTAAACCAATACCGCTCGCTTTCACGACACGTTGTAAGGTACGTTGTTTCAACATGCTTCTCTATTCATCTATATATCAAACAGCTATACGTTAGCATATTTAGTCTTTTTTAAAAAACAAAAAGGTAGCATTTTAGCTACCTTTTTGTTTTAAACAACCATCAAAAAAAGCAACAAATACTACTTATGCTGTTGATTTTTAAGGTATTCCTGAATACTCATTGGTGTCGGTCGAGCAGAGCCCGCAACGCCTGAAGTATTGGCAGAAGTTGATGTTTCATTGTTCTGGCGTTGAATTGCAGGCACATCATCTTCATCTGCTGAAACAACATTTGATGAAGATACTTGTGTTTGAGCAACTGAACGTTTTACAGGTTCAACTGAATCTGCTGAGTTGCGTGTTAAGCCTGTAGCAATAACAGTTACGCTAATTTCATCACGCGCATCTGGATCGAAGACAGTACCGTAGAAAACTTGACCTTCATCTAAATCGGCAATTTGGTTCACAACATCGGTAATTTCTTCAATTTCACCAAATGTTACGTCATCACCACCCGTTACGTTAATTAAAATGCCTTTGGCATTCATAATTGTTACGTTATCTAGCAATGGACTGCGGATTGCTTGTTCAGCTGCTTGGCGTGCACGTGTTTCTCCACGACCAGAACCCACACCCATCATTGCATAACCACGAGTGCTCATTGCTGTTTTCAAATCGGCAAAGTCAAGGTTGATATGCCCTGGACGAACCACCAAATCAAAAATACTACGTACCGCATTTAACAATACATCATCTGCTTTTTTATAAGCATCTTTCATTGAAATATCACGGAAAACTTTAAGCAAGCGCTGGTTTGGAATAATAATTAGAGAATCAACATGTTGCTCTAAAGCTTCAATTCCTTTTTCCGCAGATTGCAGACGGCGTTTACCTTCAAAATTGAATGGTGTTGTCACAACACCAACAGTCAAAATACCCATTTCTTTCGCAATTTCAGCAACTACTGGCGCAGCACCTGTACCAGTACCACCACCCATACCAGCAGTTACAAACACCATATCGGTGCCTTCAAGTTGCTGACGAATAAGCTCACGACTTTCTTCTGCTGCAGCTTGACCTACTTGTGGATTTGCCCCAGCACCTAAACCACGTGTGCTTTGTTCACCAAGCTGAATTTTAAATTGTGAATTCATACGATCCAAGGCTTGTTTGTCTGTATTTGCACAAACAAATTTTACGCCCTGAATATCTGACTCAAGCATATGCTGTACAGCATTACCGCCAGCACCACCCACACCAAACACAGTGAAGCGGGCTTGACCGTTATTATCAGCTTGATCATCTTCAAAAAATTCAAATGATGCCATGATCTTTAGATTTCCTAATTCATAATTGGCAGCGACTTAAGCCCGTATACTGCCTTGATCTTAATAAAAATTGTTTTTAGGATGCTGTTCAATGCTTAGCTTGTCAAGTGCTCGCTATTCTGTATACAACTTCCTAACAATATTCCCTAAAAACTCAACTAAAAAATTGATTTTAACTTCTCATTTAAGCCTGACCACGCTCTTCCTACACGTCCCCACATAGAAAGCTCGTTCGTATCTTCAGGTTCAACAATTGTATCTTGCGCATAAGTCTGACTATACATGAGCAAGCCTGCTGCCGTAATGTATTGTGAACGACGTAATGATGCTAAATGTTGGTCATCGGCTGTAACCTCAACAGGAGGATTCCCCAAATGAGCTGAAACGCCTAATATTCTGCGAGCAAAACTCACCATGCCTTCAATTTGACACGCATCACCTGCCAATACAACACCATGATAAAGACCATGGATTGCACCACTTTTTTCTAACTCATGACGAATTTGAGCAAAAATTTCTTCATATCGAGCAATAATAATTTCAGCCAGTTCAATACGACTAATCGTTTGTGGACCATCAATACCTTGTATTTGAATCATGTGATCTGGCTTTACCACACTTAGATCAACACAACCATATAGCAACTTAATACGCTCTGCTTCTTCAGTAGATGTTTGCAATACTGCCGCAATATCACGTGTTACGTTTTCACCGCCACGTTGTAATGTATGCGCTAATGCTAAACGACCATCTAAATAGACCGCTAAATTTGTTGTTCCTGCACCAATATCAACTAAGCACACACCATATTCTTTTTCATCTTTTAATAATGATGCTTCTGCTGTTGCAAGGTTTGAAACCACCATTTTTTCTACAAAAATATTGGCACCTTTTAAGGCACGATCCAAATTTTGCATAATGCTTATTGGCATCATCATCAATTGATAATGTGCTGTCATGCTGTGTGCTGACATACGAATAGGATTTTGTACCCATTCTCCTGCATCATCTAAATCGAAACCTAAAGGAACAGCACTAACTAAATAATGATCTGAAGTTAAATGGCTTGCTTTGGCTAAATCTAAAGCACGCACAACTTCACTTGTAGTAATTGTATGATCATGGTTATCAATTGGCGTACGACCAGCAGCATAATAGCTTTTCAGCTCTGCACTTGGAATAGAAATCCAAGCAGAGTGAATACGACATTCAGCCATATCTTCTGCTTCTTGTACGGCATTTTTAATTGCTGTAACAACTTTGTCGAGACTTACAATTTTCCCTTTATTCATGCCTCGGTTACGAGCGGTTGCCATCCCTATGACCTGGATGTTATCCGGCGCATGTACCTTACCAATCAAAACTGAAACTTTGTGTGTCCCAATGTCTATCGCAACAACCGAGGGAACAGCTTCATTCATTATTTAATACTACCATCACTTGTGTATGTTTAATTTTTGGCAAAACGCCTATATATAAAAGCCTATTAATTATGGCTTCGCAGCTACTTCGCCCGCAATGTTTATGTCACTATTCGTTACAACAAAATGTCCATTTGCAATTTGAGGTGCAACTGAATTTTTCCATTGAACTGCCAAACCATTTCTGTATCTTAAATCGATCGCAGAAATTTTACCCCACACTGGCTTCAAATCATTTTGAGCCAAATAACTCAATTTTTGCAATTTGCTCATCATTCGATCTTGATCAACAATAACACGTAATCCAGAATCAAACTGCATAAACCATGTCATGCGATCTGTCAGATATAATTCTTTTAATCTCATACCTGCTGGTAAAAATAACTGATTAATTTCATTATAACGACGCATCATCATTTTAGACTGATGCGATGGTCCATGCAAAAGCGGTAAGTTTTGATGATTTTTTACAGTAACCTCTGTAAATACATCACCACTATCACTTAGTAATCGACCCGTTCCCCAACGTGCAATCGCTTGTTTAGGCATAACACGAACTCGAATTGAGTTTGGCCATAATCGAGATACCACCACTCGATCTACCCAAGACAATTCAAGCGTCTTATCTCTAATTTCACGTAAGTCTGATGTGAAGTAATTACTTTTCACAACAGGTGATACATAACTATCGACTTGCTTTTTTTCTAACTCAGAGTTTGTACCCACAACATTAAGCTGTGCAACCTGCCCATCTGTTATAACTTTATATAGCCCAAAAATACCAACAACTAAAACTATAACAGCAACACACAACATGAGCCACCCACCAATGTTTGAAAGCTTATCCTTCCAAGTTTTAGGCTTATCATGTATTGACGTAATTGCTGCTTTCTTACGACGTGTAGAAGCTGGTAATTGAGCCATAATTTAGTGTGTCACTTCCGCCAGTGTTTGCTCAAGAATCAAAACACATAATTCATCAAAACTATGACCAATTGCTTGAGCTGCTTTTGGAACAAGCGAGTGGCTTGTCATACCCGGAACAGTATTGACTTCAAGCAACCAGAAATTACCTTGTTCATCTTGCATTGCATCAATACGCCCCCAACCGCTTGCACCAACAGCTTGGAATGCACGTAAACATAACGTTTGCAATTGTTTTTCTTCAGACTCTGTTAAGCCGCAAGGAATACCGTACTGAACATCGTTACGATTATACTTAGCTTCGTAGTCGTAAAATGCGACATCTTTAGGCGGTTCTAAACGAATCACTGGAAGTGCTTGACCATTTAAAATCACAATCGTAAATTCACGACCTGTAATCCATTTTTCAGCCATAACAACCGCATCATGCTGTGTTGCTTTTGCAATAGCCTCTGCAAAGTCTTCCATTTTTTCGACTTTGCTCATGCCAATACTTGAACCTTCATGTACTGGTTTAATAATAAATGGCAAGCCAATAGAGTCTACAATTTCTTGTAAATCAGAATCTTTAGTCACAATGCGATAAGGTGCGGTTGGAAGTTCGGAACCTTGCCAAATTTGCTTGGTTTTTACTTTATCCATGCCAATAGCTGAACCTTGAACACCCGTACCTGTATACGGCAAGCCAAGCCATTCTAGTGCACCTTGGATTTGACCATCCTCACCACCACGACCATGTAACACAACAAAGGCACGATCGTAATTTACCAACTCAGTCACACTGCGTTCTTGTGGATCGAAGCCTTCAGCATTTACGCCTGAACGAAGTAATGCTTCCAAAACAGCATTGCCACTGTCCAAAGAAACTGCACGTTCAGCAGATTTCCCACCCAATAAAACGGCAACTTTGCCGAACTTCAAAGCATTTGACACGTTGTTATCCTTAAACTTTATAAATCACTTAACCGAATTTAAATCTCAATCCGAGATTATTTTAAATATAAGTTATTTTGTACAAGTTCGATTGAAATTGCACCAACATTACCTGCACCTTGCGTCAATAACAAGTCGCCTGCTTTGAGTACATTTTTCATCACATTTTGAATATTCCCTTCTACAGGATCAATTAACGTTGGTTCAACTTCACCACGTAAACGAATACTACGTGCCAATGAACGACTATCTGCACCTACAATTGGCTTTTCACCTGCCGAATACACTTCAAGCAATAGAAGTTGATCTACTTGTGAAAGAACATCTACAAAATCATCAAAACAATCGCGTGTACGGCTAAAACGATGTGGTTGGAACATCATCACTAAACGACGATTTGGATGACTTGCACGTGCTGCTTTAATCGTTGCTTCAACTTCTTTAGGATGATGACCATAGTCATCTACTAATTTCACGTTGCCACCATCTAGCTCAAACTCACCTTGAACTTGGAAACGACGCCCAACACCACTAAAGCCTTCTAATGCACGGCAAATCGCACCATCAGAAACACCTTCATCTGTTGCAATACCAATTGCCGCCAATGAATTTAGAATATTGTGTGCACCCGGCATATTAATTGTTACACGTAATGGCTCGCGGTCTTTACGCAAAACGGTAAAGTGAGAGCGCATACCATCTTGTTCAACATCTACCGCACGAATATCATTGTCTTCATTGAAACCATACGTTAATAACGGACGTCCAATGCGTGGCATAATTTCACGAATATTCGCATCATCACCACATACAACAGCTAAACCGTAGAATGGAAGCTTTTGTAAAAATTGAATAAATGTATCTTTCAGTACATCGAAGCTACCACCGTAAGTATCCATGTGATCAGCATCAATATTCGTCACAATGGTTGCCATTGGCTGTAAATGCAAGAACGATGCATCTGACTCATCTGCTTCAGCAACGATATAACGACTCGCACCCAATGCAGCATTTACACCTGTACGGTTAAGCAAACCACCAATCACATACGTTGGATCAAGGTTTTCTTCAGCCAACATACACGTTACTAAACTTGTGGTTGTTGTTTTACCATGTGTACCTGCAACAGCAATACCATGACGGTAACGCATCAGCTCACCAAGCATTTCTGCACGGCGAACAACTGGAATACGACCTTCAATTGCTGTTTTAATTTCAGGGTTTTCCTGATCAATTGCAGTTGAAACCACAATAACGTTCGCACCTTCAATATTTTCAGCTGCGTGACCAATGAAAACTTTAATACCATTTTCTTCAAGCTGAGCAGTCGTTTTAGATGCTTTAATATCTGAACCCGATACTTTATAGCCTTGGTTCTTTAAAACTTCGGCTATACCGCACATCCCTGCACCACCAATACCCACAAAATGAATGTGTTTAATACGGCGCATTTCAGGCACTTTAATTAACTTTTTAGCTTGATCAGCTGGTGTAGTTAGGGACATATTTTTCTCGGATTACAATTCTTGAATTAAACGAACCACTTGTTGGGTTGCATCTGGTTGAGCTTGCTGACGTGCTTTTGATGCCATTTCAGACAACAATTGGCGATTCATCAACGGAGCTAAAATATCTTTTAAACTATCTGGTGTAAGCGTTGCTTGTGGGCAAATTTTTGCTGCACCGCTATTTGCAAGAAACTTTGCATTCGCTGTTTGGTGATCATCTACCGCAGATGGTAATGGAACAAAGACTGCAGCCACACCTGCTGTTGCAATTTCAGTTACCGTTAAAGCACCTGCACGGCAAATAATTAAATCTGCATCGCTATAAGCTTTTGCCATATCTTCAATGAAAGGCTGAACTTCAACATGCAATTGATCTGACTTACCTATATAACCTTCTTGTGTTTTTTCCACTTGGTTTTGACCACATTGATGGAACACACTCAAAGGAACATCTAGCTGCTTTAAAGCAGCAGGTACGCGCTCATTCAAAGCTTGTGCACCAAGTGAACCACCCACAATTAATATACGTAATGGCTCGCCCGCTTTTTCACGCTCTTGATAACGCCAACTCGGATTTAAAATTTCGGTGATTTCTTTACGAACAGGATTACCTGTTGTCTTAATTTTATGAGTTTCAGGAAATGTATTTGGAAATGCCTGACAAACAGTTTTCGCTACACGAGATAATTGCGTATTAGTAAAACCCGCTACCGCATTTTGCTCATGAATAATGACAGGAATACCTAAAGCACGTGCAGCCAAACCACCAGGCCCTGCAACATACCCCCCAAAACCAGCTACAGCGTCTACATTCAGCTGTTTCATATAACGCATAGCGCTTAATGTTGCTTTTAAAATTTTAAAAGGGGCGGCTAACTTTCGTAGCAAACCATTACCACGAACACCCTGAATATCAATTTGATAAATTGGAATATTTTGATTTTTTAATAGTCGATTTTCCATCCCTGACGGTGTTGCCAACCAAGACACTTCAACACCTTGCTGCTGAAGTTCTTTCGCAACGGCTAGTGCAGGGAAAACATGTCCACCCGTACCTGCTGCCATCATCATGACATGTTTAGGCTGTTTTTTCTGTGCGTTGGTCACGGTCTAATTCTTCAACTTAATAAGGGCTAATGAAAATTCGTTATAAGCTATCAATTGTAATCACAAACGCATAGTACGTGAAAGTTAATTTACTTTTTTTCACTCAGCATTTTATCGTTTTTTTCTACAGTTATTGAAGTTTAAACTAGATTTATTATGAATCTATACAAATTCTCTTATTTTTAGAGAATTGATCACCTTTTTTGTAAAAATATGCACTCCCCCCACCCTATTTTTAATAGCAGAATAAAAATAATTTTATTTGCTCTTTTGTACTTTTTGGTTAAATTAAATTTATTTGCTTGTCATTACAGCAGGAGTTGTAGCTTTCAATTTCCCAACTTTTCGCCACGGGTTTTTTCGTTGGTATTTTTGCTCCAAATAATCTAAACCTGTCCAATACCATGGAATTAAATGCTGCTTAACAAATGGAATAGAAAATACATTTAAACCAACCCAAGGCAAGAATGGACTACGACGACCATATCCCCACAATTCAATACGTGTTGATGGTCGAACACTTGCTCCTCGTGCATGAAAGCCATAAGTATCTGCAACAACCAAAGTATTTTTCTTTACTGCGAAAGCTTGTGGTTGCCCATATCCCAAATTTTCCAATTCATTTGG
The DNA here is from genome assembly GCF_059515885.1 of Acinetobacter sp. FY683. Taxonomy (NCBI): domain Bacteria; kingdom Pseudomonadati; phylum Pseudomonadota; class Gammaproteobacteria; order Moraxellales; family Moraxellaceae; genus Acinetobacter; species Acinetobacter sp. FY683. The sequence goes on from NZ_JCAKNA010000023.1 coordinate 39,361, forward strand.
ATGAATTTGTAAAGACCCTCTACGGCTAAGTGCATTCGATTGCTCATTCATTTGAATAGATTGCAAATGTTCCCAAGCGAGTCTTTTTTCATTGACAACATGCGAACCTGGCACATAAACAAAAGGTCCTTCATCTTCTGTAACATCGGTTAAAAATAACCATGCTTTTACACTTGAATGAAAAGTATCGCTATGTAAGCTTGTTTGCGGGTCGGGGCGCGATTTTCTAACCTGTGACAAAATAACTTGCACATAATACATGGGTTGAACTTTAGAACTTGCTACATAATTCAGAAGTTCCTGCCAACGTAAATCATTCAATAATTTTTCTGTTGTAGGCAATTGTTTTAAGGCATCACCATCTAAAGACATTCTTCGAGTTACCGTATCTCCTTGTAAGGTTTCACGTGTCTCTAGAGGCGTTTCTAATAACTCTTGGGACAGTCGAGCGAAATCATCTTCAGGTAAAAAGTTTTCTTTTAAAATAAAACCATTTTTTTGAAACTGCTCTACCTCATCTTGAGTGAGTGATTTTGCAAGTTTTTGTCGTCTTTTTTGAGCAAGTTTAGATGCTTGTTCCACCCGAAAACGATGCAACCCCAATTCATTGAATGTTTTATTGCCAATAATTGAATGTGACTCAAAGCTTTTCGCAAAGCCGAAAAGTGTTGTGGCATCTACCACAAACTTTTTCGGATTTGCTTTTGCTATTTTTTTTAATTCTTGTAGGACTGTTTTCTTGTTGGGATATGTCCATACTTTTTTAAGTGTAGATAACACGACATGCTCTCAATTTTTAAGTTACTTGGCTAAACCAGCTTCTAAAACATCAAACAAATCATCTGCAATAGAAGTTCCAAATTGCGTGTCGATTTCGCGAATACAGGTTGGGCTTGTTACATTAATTTCTGTCACATAGTTACCAATCACATCTAAACCAACAAATACCAAACCTTTTTCTTTTAAGAATGAACCGACTTTTGCCGCAATTGCTTTGTCATTTTCAGTGAGTGGACGCGCTTCACCACGACCACCTGCTGCCAAGTTACCACGTGTTTCACCATTTTGTGGAATACGCGCTAAGCAGTAAGGTACAGGCTCACCATTCACCATAAGAATGCGTTTATCACCATCTACAATTTCAGGAATATAACGCTGCGCCATAATAGGTTGTTGACCCATTTCTGTGAGCATTTCTAGTGTAGAACCTGTATTTGCACCATCTATAGTTAAACGGAAAATACCTGTTCCACCCATACCATCAAGTGGTTTTACAATCACATCTTTATGTTCTGCAATAAATTCGCGAATTAAACTTTGCTGTGACGTTACAAGTGTTGGAACTTGAAGTTCTGGGAACTGTGTAGCAAACAGTTTTTCGTTACAGTCACGTAAGCTTTGTGGTTTGTTAATAATCCAAGCGCCTTCACGTTCTGCTTGTTCTAAAATATATGTGGTATACACAAAGTTCATGTCGAACGGTGGATCTTTACGCATCAGTACAACATCGTACGCGGCGATAGATTCTTTTTGTTTTTCGCCAAGTTCATAGTAATTATTGTAATCTTCAAATACTTTTAAAGGCGAAATAAGACCAAATGCTTTGCCTTGATCAATATATAAATCTTGTTGTAATGCATAACCTAGTTCATGACCACGTCGAGCTGCTGCCCAAAGCATTGCCATAGATGAGTCTTTTTTTAGATTTACATTTTCGATGGGATCCATCACAACAAGTACGCGCATATTTCTGCTCTTTTAAAAATGATCTGCTTCAGAGTATAACGGAGATTCTTAATTTCTTTTTCTGAATTTCCGTAATCCTTTTTATTCTTTTATGTTGAGGATGTGTTGATGCCACAAGCAATTATTGGTTTTTATTTAGATAATGAGCAACATTGGATTGCAAAGCTTGCTTGTGGGCATAATCAGCACGTACGTCATACGCCACCATGGCAAAACCACCCTTGGGTGTTAACAGAACAAGGACGGCAGGAGAAATTAGGTGTAATGTTGGAATGTTGGAATGTTGGAATGTTGGAATGTTGGAATGTTGGAATGTTGGAATGTTGGAATGTTGGAATGTTGGAATGTTGGAATGTTGGAATGTTGGAATGTTGGAATGTTGGAATGTTGGAATGTTGGAATGTTGGAATGTTGGAATGTTGGAATGTTGGAATGTTGGAATGTTGGAATGTTGGAATGTTGGAATGTTGGAATGTAAATTATGCGATGATTAATTCAACTATTAAAATAATAATGTTATATTTTATTCACTTATAAGAAATCAAAATTTAAAAATTATGTCTACACCTGTTTGGATTTGTTTATATATTTTCATTAGCTTAACTTGTAAATGGATTCTTTCATGGGGTGGCGCAGATGCAATTAAGGGATGGAAAAGTATCTTTTTCTTTAATGGCAACCCTGAAGCCTGGAATACCGAACAATTACGTGCAATGGCTTTATTTACATGGATAGGATTCACCATTCTTTTTATAATTGGATTAATTTTTCCCGAGTATCGATTTTATAAGTTGTATACGTAGATAAATTAGGTTTTGCATAAGGGGGGTTATGGTAAATCCATAAAAAATAAGACCTCATGTGAGATCCTATTTTTTTATTCGATATCTTGCTTAGAAATTGTACTTCCATCCTATATTACCTTGATAAGATTCATTATTATGACTACCTGTGGTATACGAGGCATTTAACCAAACTTGACTGTTTTTAGTCGTATTTCCTTCAACACCTACTTTAAACTCTCCTTGGCTTTTTGAACCTTCATTTTCATAACGAATACCATCAATTACAACAGAGTAAGGATTGGTATTGTGAATATAGTTCAAAGCAATATATGGACGGTAGCTTGTTAATGTATTTCCATTGGTTGGAATATTTAAATAGGTTTTAACACCCATACGTGCTTGTACATTATCTTTCCCATGATAAACATCAACACCTTGCGCATCTTTGAAATTATGAGCGTGTACACCTTGATAAATCACTTGGCTTTGGGGTTGTACCCACCAATTTTTCTTCCCATTTTTATTAATGAGATAATCACCACCCACCTCAATGGATGCTGTTACACCAGATGAATTGTATTTATATTGGTTTTGGTCTGGTGTATCGATTTTATTATTGAATTTATTCCAAAGTACCCATGAATCAATATAAGCACCACGTTTTTCAACTG
>NZ_JCAKNA010000024.1:0-39678 GCF_059515885.1 Acinetobacter sp. FY683
GCATGCGGTGATTCCACCTAGAAAAAATGCGAAACCATGGAAAGATACAAAGAGTAGCTCGCTAGAGCGAAATGAATTACTTCGAACAATTAAACGTTTAGGCAGGACACTATGGAAAAAATGGTCAGGCTATCATCGGCGAAGTTTGGTTGAAACTAAGATGCATTGCATCAAATTATTAGGAGATAAACTCAGTGCAAGGAGTTTTGATAGCCAAGTGAATGAGATCCATGCACGTGTAGCAGTCCTTAACAGATTTACGGAATTAGGTCGACCACTTACCCAAGTTACGCCTTAAATTTGGCTCAATTAGGTGCGCTTTGCATTTCAAATCTTTGTGCAACAAAGCCCTTATGACTTTATTTTTACAGCTATGGATTGGTTGGATATTGGATATAGGAAATCAAGGTAAGGAACATGCAGATAAATACTTAACATCAGAAAATTATAAAACGGTCATACTTGTCTCTAAGCAAAGGGTTGATGGTGTTTTTGTATCAAAAGTAAAAAATGGCTATCTTTTTGTTCTGAAAGGAGAAAATGGTAATAATAAAAAAGCTTCTTTTATTTCAGACAGCGCCATTTTAAGGATAGATTAAATCTAAACTTGCCTTTTATATAAACCTTATGTAACTCTAATATAGGAATATTGAGGCTTTTCTATGGAAAATACTGGAATTTGGGTTGTAGTTATCATTGTTGTTTTTGTTTTAGGATCAATTTTTGGTTTGCGTGTAAGCCCTCGCGAAAAAGCTTTAGGGATAATGCGTGATAAAGCAAGAAAGATGGGGCTACATCCTCGATTAGTGGCAGCACCTGAGTGGACTAAAATTCCTATGGCATCGGAAAATCGTGCCAGTATGGTTGCGTACTACAGTATTTTATTACCAGAGGCTAGACTTCCATTAATGCGTGCACGAATTGTAGATCAGCAGTTTGATCTTGTGCATGGGGATGAAAAATTTAAACAATTTCCCATTGCATTAAAAGGTATTTATGCTATTGATATGCAAGCTAACTGTGTAGGACTATATTGGGATGAAGAATCCGATTTAAGAGCCACTCAGTTAGAAGATATGAAAGCATTACTAATCTCATTGGCTGAATTTTAATTTATACCCATATAAACAGGAATAACGGTTCATTATGGCGAACGCTCCTCGATCCACATCCAAAAGCACCACAGCTAAATCTTCAGAAGCTGGGAAAAAACGTGCGCTCGTGATTGTGGAGTCGCCTGCAAAAGCGAAAACAATCAATAAGTATTTGGGCTCAGAATACATTGTAAAATCATCAGTTGGTCACGTTCGTGATTTGCCAACAGGTGGTTCAGCGAAGTCGACAGAAAAAAAACCTACAACACGTACAAAATTAACCGATGCGGAGAAAGCTGAAAAAGCTCAAAATGCATTAATTAAGCGTATGGGTGTCGATCCTGAACATGACTGGAAAGCGCAATATGAAGTATTGCCTGGTAAAGAACATGTTGTTGCAGAACTTAAAAAACTGGCATCGCAAGTCGATGAAGTCTATCTCGCAACGGATATGGATAGAGAAGGGGAAGCAATTGCTTGGCATTTAAAAGAAGTGATTGGTGGAGACGATTCACGTTACCAACGTGTTGTTTTCAACGAAATTACAAAAAATGCAATTCAAGAAGCTTTTAAACATCCTTCTCGCCTAGATACAGACAAAGTAAATGCACAACAAGCACGTCGTTTCTTAGACCGCATAGTTGGTTTTATGATTTCGCCATTACTTTGGGAAAAAATTGCCCGTGGTTTATCGGCAGGTCGTGTGCAATCGGTTGCAGCAAAACTTGTTGTAGAACGTGAACGTGAAATTCGTGCATTTGTTCCTGAAGAATATTGGCAAGTATTTGCAGATACTCAATCGCAAAAAGATAACATTCGTTTAGAAGCGGTGAAGCAAGGTGGTAAAACCTTAAAACTGCAAAATAAAGCACAAACAGATGCTTTATTAAAAATTTTAAATGATGCTGAATATAAAGTTTCAACACGTGAAGATAAGCCAACTAAGGTAAATCCTAGTGCGCCATATATCACGTCTACACTTCAGCAAGCGGCAAGCACACGTTTAGGTTTTTCTGTGAAGAAAACCATGACCATGGCGCAGCGTTTGTATGAAGCAGGTTTCATTACCTACATGCGTACGGATTCAACATTCTTAAGTGATGATGCCGTAAACATGGTTCGTACACATATTGAAGCTGAATATGGTGAGAAATATCTTCCTGCGAAGCCAAATAAGTATGGCAATAAAGCAGGTGCACAAGAAGCCCATGAAGCCATTCGTCCATCGAATGTTGCTTTAAAAGGTGATCAGCTTGCAGGTGTAGACCGAGATGCTCAACGTCTTTATGACTTGATTTGGCGTCAATTTGTTGCGTGTCAAATGACACCAGCACAATACTTGTCATCGACAATTTTAGTAGATGCAAATGGCGTAGAACTTAAAGCAAAAGGTCGCACTTTAGTATTTGATGGTTTTACCAAAGTTCGTGGTCAAAACAAATCTGATGATGATGTGTTATTACCTGCGGTGAAAGTGGGTGAAGTACTTAAACTTGAGAAGTTAGATCCATCTCAACACTTCACAAAACCACCTGCACGCTTTACAGAAGCATCACTGGTAAAAGAACTTGAGAAAAAAGGTATTGGTCGTCCTTCGACTTATGCTGCCATTATTTCGACGATTCAAGATCGTGGTTATGTAAAAATTGATAATCGTCGTCTTTTTGCCGAAAAGATGGGTGAAATCGTGACGGATCGTCTCGATGAAAACTTCAATAACTTAATGAATTATGCGTTTACCGCAGATTTAGAAAGTCAGCTCGATAAAGTTGCCGATGGTGATCGTAACTGGAAAGAGCTTTTAAACAGTTTCTATGGTGATTTTAAAAAACGTTTAACTACAGCTCAGGGCGAAAACGGTATGCGCCGTAATCAACCTGTAGAGGTTGAAGCGGTTCATTGTAAAGAATGTGATCGTCCAATGCAGATTCGTACAGGTACAACTGGCGTATTCTTAGGATGTTCAGGTTATAACTTGCCACCAAAAGAACGCTGTAAAGGTACGTTTAACTTAACGCCAGTAGAATCGCTTGCAGCATTGTCTGATGATGATACAGCGGAAACAGCTGACTTAATGTCTAAAAAGCGTTGTCCAATTTGCGAAACAGCAATGGATAGTTACGTGATCGATGGTGGTCGTAAATTACATGTTTGTGGTAATAATCCAGACTGTAATGGTTATGAACTTGAAGAAGGTGAGTTCAAAATCAAAGGTTACGATGGTCCAACTATTCCATGTGATAAATGTGAAGGCGAAATGCAATTGAAGACAGGTCGTTTTGGACCATACTTCGCTTGTACGAGCTGCGACAATACGCGTAAAGTCTTAAAGAGTGGTCAACCTGCGCCTCCACGTGTAGATCCGATTAAAATGGAACATATACGTTCTACAAAGCATGATGATTTCTTTGTATTGCGTGATGGTGCGGCAGGTTTGTTCTTAGCTGCAAGTAAGTTCCCTAAAGTGCGTGAAACCCGTGCACCTAAGGTTGCTGAACTTCGTAGTGTTGCAGAACAACTTGATCCGAAATATCAATTTATTTTGCAAGCGCCAGATGTTGATCCTGAAGGGAATCCAACATTGGTGAAATTTAGTCGTAAAAACCAAGCACAATATATTGGTTCTGAAACGCCTGAAGGTAAGCAAACGAAGTGGAGTTTAGTTTACCAAGATGGTAAATGGGCTGAAGCTTAAAGTACTAAATTGTTAGAAAAATGCTCACATCTGTGGGCATTTTTTATGCCTACATATATAGGAGATGGTGAATTTTTGTGAACATATTACTGCTAAAATTATGTGAAAGTTATAAAACTTTAATTGAGTAAAGTTTGAATTTTATGAATAATGAAAATGAGCCAACCATAAATAGGAAGAAAATATGAGAACAGTTGGAAATGACTTAGTGCGTCATCAATTACATGAAAATTATAAATGGTATATAGCACTTGGAATACTTTTAATTATTTTTGCTTCTGTACTTTTAGTTTCACTACCATTTGCAACGCTGTCTGTCGTTTTCCTGTTTGGCGTTTTAATGATGATAGGTGGAGCACTTCATTTAATTGCAGCATTTAAAATGTTTGATGGCTTGTTTCGTTGGCTTTGGGCATTATTTGGTATTTTATATTTTGTTGCTGGTTATTATGCATTTACCACACCTGTATCCACCGCAATTGTTTTAACAAATATATTGGCAATTTTTTTAATTATTGCTGGAGTGATTCGTATATTTAATGCATTTATCCTAAGAGCATTTAATGGTTGGGGTTGGACATGTGTATCGGGTATTTTAACGCTTGTTGCGGGTATTGTAATTTTACAATCGGCGGAAGCTCCATTTTGGGTGTTAGGCTTATTCTTAGCACTAGATATTTTATTTCAAGGCATTAACTATTTAAATTTAGCTACTTACATTCGTAAGAAAGTGCCTAAAAGTTCAGCAGATTAATTTTTAATATATAAATACAAAATTAAAAAAATGCTGATTTGGGTCAGCATTTTTTATGTCTGTTTAAAAGTGACTTTGTGGATATTGTCCATTTTATCCACAAAGTCACTTTTTATTGTGGGTAAGTTTTCTTCTCATTGAGAAAAACTTTTAGGGTTTAACAGTGTAGCGGCTTGAGATTGCAATTCTATTCCATGTATTAATGACAATGGCTAACCATTCAATAGCACTCATTTGTGCATCGGTCAAAAAGGGCAAGGCATCTTCATAAATGGCATCATCTACTTGTCCTTCAGAGACTAGGGTGATTGCTTCTATTAGACTTAATGCTGCGCGTTCTTGCTCATTAAAATATTCAGTTTCTGACCAAGCATTGAGTAAAGTAATACGGTCAATACTTTCACCTGCTTTTAAGGCATCTTGAGTGTGTAGGCGAATGCAAAAAGCACACTGATTGATTTGTGATGCACGAAGTTTTAATAGATGCGCAAAACCATGATGAATTCCAGCTTCATCTATTTTTTGCATTGCGAGTTGGTCAAGCTCAATCACTTTTTTATAAAGGTCAGGGTTGGATTGACCTAAATTAATTCGTTTCATTGCCATTTATCATCTTGATGTATTTCAGATAGTATGAAGCATCAACCATATTCATTAAAGTTTTTTTGGTCTATGCAGATAATAAAAAGTGTTGTTCTTGCACCCGACTCATTTAAAGAAAGTATTACTGCAGAACACGCATGTATGGCAATGCAACGAGGCATTCAACAGGTATTTCCCCAAGTAAAATGTATTCACGTTCCTATGGCAGATGGCGGTGAAGGAACTGTAGATGTACTTATTCATACGCTGAATGGGCAGAAGGTGTTTTGTGAAGTTCAAGGGCCATTGCCACATCAAAAAATTCCAACGTATTTGGGTTTGGTTGATGATGGTCAAACTGCCATTATGGAAATGGCAAAAGCCAATGGCATAGATTTATTACAGCGAGAAGAACGAAATCCGTGGCTTACAAGTACTTTTGGTACAGGTCAGATGATTCGCCAAGCTTTAGATTTAGGTGTGAGTAAAATTATTATTGGTTTGGGTGGTAGTGTAACCAATGATGGTGGAAGTGGCATGGCACAAGCTTTGGGTGCGAGGTTTTTAGATCAATTGGGTGATGAAATTCAGGCTTGTGGTGGATCACTCAATCAAATTTCAAAGATTGATTTAACTCAGCTTGATGCTCGCTTAAAAGATGTTGAAATTTTAATTGCATCAGATGTGAATAATCCTTTGTGTGGGGTAAATGGAGCATCTTATGTATTTTCTCCACAAAAGGGTGCTACAGCTGAAATGGTGAAGCAGTTAGATGCAAACCTTCAATATTATGCAAAGCTTGTAGAAAGTACTTTAAATATTGATGTTCAGAATATTGCAGGCGCAGGTGCAGCAGGTGGTTTAGGTTTTGGCCTAATGGCATTTGCCAAGGCTAAAATGAAATCGGGTGCACAACTTATTATTCAGCAAACAAAATTAGCTGAAAAAATTGCCGAAGCAGATTATGTATTTACAGGTGAAGGCAGTATCGATTTTCAAACGAAATTTGGGAAAACACCATGGGCTGTGGCGCAAGTTGCGAAAAAATTGAATAAGCCTGTAATCGCATTTGCAGGAAAAGTTGGTGATGATATTGAGTCATTATTTGACGAGGGTTTTACGCAAATTATTTCGATTAATGAACCAAATTGTGACTTGGAAATTGCTTTGAAAAATGCAGAGAAGAATTTAGAGAAGGCAGTTGGTATCACTTTGAAAAATATTGTTTAAATATCATTTTATTAAGTTTTAATGAGGCTTTTTCAGTAATATTTAAATCATCTTAAATTGAATGGATTCTTTGTTACTTTGAAGGCAAAGTAACCAAACCCTTTGTTATTCAGATGATACGTCCATGCATCACTGAATAACGGCTGCATCCATGCAGCCATCACGAAATCAATCGAGCGTGATTTTTCTATTAAGCTTTATAAGGAGAGCTCTGCTAAACTATCTCTTCAATACGTACGATGAGACACCATGAGTTTAGCTAGCCTAATTGATGAATTAAATCCACAACAGAAACAAGCTGCGACAACAGAGTCAAAGCATAGTCTAGTTTTGGCAGGGGCTGGCTGTGGTAAAACCAAAACAATTGTAGCGCGCGCAGCATATTTAATTGATCAAGGCGTACCTGCAAATCAAATTCAAATTTTGACTTTTACCCGTCGCTCTGCAAGTGAAATCGTGGCACGTGTGGAACTTGCTTTAGGCGAACAAGCAAAAGGCTTAAGAGCATCTACTTTTCATACGTTTTGCATGTATTTATTGCGCCGTATTCCTAAAGCATTTGGTTTAGAGCAGTTTTCGATTATTGACCGTGATGATCAGCTCATGATGTTTCGCTTAATACGCGGAAAAGATGATAAGAAAAATCCAAATCAATTACCTAAGCCACAAGAACTTTGTGATTTGTATTCTTTTGCACGAAATACGCGTCAAAAACTCAGTCTTGCTTTAGAAAAACAATATCCTGAACATATTGTTTTTAAAGATCAAATTGCAGAAATCATGAAAGAATACGAAACACGAAAACGTGCGCGTAGCTTTTTAGATTATGACGATATATTGGCAATTGTTGCGAAAGCTTTAGATGAGTCAGAGGGTTTAGTCGATTATGTTTCTTCAATTTGTCGCCACATGTTGGTCGATGAAATGCAAGATACAAATCCTTTGCAATGGGCGCTTTTAGAACCGTTAAAAGAAAAAGTAAGCCTATTTTGTGTGGGTGATGATGCACAATCGATTTACGGTTTCCGTGGTGCGGACTTTGAGAATATTCATCATTTTAAAGACCGTGTGCCCGATGCTAAAATCCATAAATTAGAAAAAAATTACCGTTCAACGCAAGAAATTTTAGACCTTTCAAATTGGTTATTAGATCAAAGTGAAATTAAATACGATAAGCGTTTAGAAGCATATCGAGGAGAAGGCGTTAAGCCAAAACTTCACATTTTTCCAAATGAATTTGATGAAGCAAAATGGATTGCTGTTGATATCAAAGAACGTCATTTTTTAGAAGGAAAACCGTGGAAAGATCACATGGTTTTGGTGCGTTCTAGTTTTGCTGCTCGTCATATTGAAGCAGTATGTATTGCTTCTAATGTGCCGTATCGTTTTATTGGTGGTATGAAGCTTCTTGAAACAGCACATGTAAAAGATTTAGTGAGTTTGCTACGTGTTATTGCAAATCCATTGGATGATATTGCATGGATGCGTTTTCTTACTTTGTGGAATGGTGTGGGTGATGTTGGCGCAAGTCGTTTGGCACAGCAATTACTAGTTGAACCTGAATTTGACAAAATTTTTGAAAAACTAGAAGGTTTTGGGCGTATTCCTGAAAAAACTTTACTCATGATGAAGCAAATGAATGTGCTCCGTGGTGAAGTGAAAGAATGTGTAAGTTTGGGTGTTCAGGCACTTGAAGATCAGTTGGCAGAAAACTATAAAAAAGATTGGAATCGTCGCCAAGGTGATTTTGAACTTGTGAAGCAATTAGCATCTAAACATGATCAACTGAGTGAGTTTTTAGAAGCCTATGTACTCGATCCTGTTTCAATTTCTGAAATTGAACGTCAGTCAGATACGGATGTTGTCACGCTTATTACAATTCACTCTGCAAAAGGTACAGAACAAAAAGTTTGTTATGTGGCAAATGTGACAGCAGGGCAATATCCTCATGCACGTGCACAAGGAAACTTTGATGATGTCGAAGAGGAGCGCCGTGTTCTTTATGTGGCTTTAACGCGAGCACAAAATGAGTTGATTTTAACAAAACAAAATCTGAACTTATGGGCTAAAGATATGATTGATGAGCAAGGTCGTAAAGTGGAAAGTTATTTCTTAAATGATCTAACACGTAATTTATGTACTATGGAAACTCACCATAAACCCCGTCAACAAACTGTAAAAACAGCACTCATTGAACGTCAGTCGATTAATTTAGATTTTGGCATCGATCTCGATTAAACTATCTAGTTATTGAGATGCAAAAAGTAGAGTAGGCGAGTGCTTTTTGATGATTTTTGCCTATTTTAAGGTTGTAAGATGAAAATTTTAGTTCGTAATTTAGAGCGTACGGTAACAGAAGCTGAGGTATTGGCATTGTTTAAGCCTTTTGGCACCGTAGATACTTGTACATTGGTTCTAGATGCTGAAACAGGTAAATCAAAAGGTTTTGCATTTGTTGAAATGCCAAATGGTCGTGAAGCTGTAAAAGCAATTAAAGCATTGAATACATTACGTGTTCATGGTGCAGGTATTCGTGTTAAAGCATCAGACGAAAAACCGAAAGCTGAATAAGTGTGAAATATTAAAAAGGGGCTTTAATGCTCCTTTTTTATTGCCTAATTAAATGAATTGAAATGGATTATATGTAAATTTCATTGTGATTTATTTAAAATTACGTTTAATCTAGGTGAGGACAAAAACGCCAAAATTTAGGAATAAACACCATGTCACGTGTTGCTCGCTTTCATGCAGATCGTACAAATCAAAAGCTTTATTTTGCACGTCTTTCGTGTCAACAGTCAGAGCAAACCGAGCATGTTCAACAGGCTCAAGCATATCGTGAAGCTGCGGTATTTCATTTACATGGTGCCGTTCTCGCATTTTTACAGGAGCTAGTGCGCTATTATCGGTTAACAGATGGTAATCCGACTTTAAAGTCAATTGAAGAACATATGGCAGCTAAAGGGCAAGTTTCACCTGAAATTAGTATTTTGCAAAAATTAGCAAAAGATGGTTTTATTGCGGAGCTTAAGCGAGCATATCGTATGTGCCAATATACACCAGAACCAAGTGCGCCAGAGCCAGAAGAAGAAACATCTTCAAATTTGATTATTAAAGTCACTCAAACACCACAAGCATGGTTACCAGATACTGCAATTTTAAGAGAATGGCATCGAGACATTACTCAACTCATTGATGGTTTTCGTAATGAAATGGTTGAATTCTAGTTTAAAATTTAATGCTTGAATTTACCAAACTTGACCTTATATAAACTAATTCAAACAATGCAAAGTACATCAGTATCTTTGTCACCATGTTGAACATGGAGGATATATGTCGATAGAACAGTTGAAAGAATTATTTGGTAGTAATGAAGCAATTTTAGAACTTGTTCAACTTGAAGGTGGTGAATTAGCATTACGTAATGCAGGTTCGGAAGATCCTTTGGTTAAAATTCAATTTAATGAAGAAATTCGTGCTCTATTAGGTGAGCAAATGCCTGTTGTTGCACAACACATGATACAGGCTGCTTTATTTGCTTTAATGGAAAAGCAAGTGAATGAGTTTGAAGCCGAAGTTGTAGATGAAAAACCAAAATACATGAGTTAAATGTCGATTTATAAAAAAGCACACTATTAAGTGCGCTTTTTTATAATTTTAAAAATTTTATGGCGATATCATCATTGAGCCAGCGAAGACAAACGCAACACCAATAAGCTGAAGGAGAAATGGATTTTTTGCTTCTTGCCAATATAAAATTAAAAATACAATCGAAATAGGGTAAAACAAGAAACAGCCTAAACCCCATAAAATACTATTTTTAAATGCTGCAATTAAAAAACCAATACCGCCAATAATGATAATTGCGATACCTAAATAAATAAGTAGCATATTTCCCCCCTTCTTTAAGTTAAAGATAGTATTTGAAATAATTAAATTTTTTGAGATAAGCTTTATAAGGGGATTATAGGTTTTATCTTGTTTATTTATAAAGCAATATTTGTATTTAAGGCATATAAAAAGGGCTAATCGAAAGATTAGCCCTTTTTATGATTCTTGTTAGTGTGATGACGTTTGGTGATGTGCAATTTCGATTTGATGCAAAATATGATGGGTCATATTTTTTGCCATTTCTTCTTTTGCAAAATAGACCTCACCAATATTATCTTTTCGAATAACATCAGCTTCAGCTTTGCTTTCAGCACAGACTAAAACTTGAATTTGAGGATTTAATGTTTTTGCAATATCGACAATTTTGTGAATATCTAAAATATCCATTGGTGATAGCACTAAAAGTCGAGCATGTTGAATATGGGCTTGAATAAGTACGCTTGGTTCAGTTGCTAAACCACAAACTGCTGCAATGTCTTTTTCACGTAAGTTTTCTACAATTTCCCGATTTTCTTCAGCAATAACTACTTTAATATTTTTTTCCATTAAAGTTTTTGTAATTCTACGACCAACATCACCATGACCAACAATAACCACCTGATCGCGTAAATAATCTTGTGAGACCTCATCTGGCAGCATAGCTAATGGGTCACCACTACGTTCAAGCAAACGTGCTAAATGCGAGCGATTACGTATCCAATTTTGAATAGGTTCTATTGCAGAGAAAATAAATGAGTTTAAAGTGATAGAAATTAAAGCACCTGCCAAAATTAAATTTTGACCCTCAAGCGAGAGTAATTTTAATGACACCCCTAAGGTTGCTAAAATAAATGAGAACTCACCAATTTGGGCAAGTGAGGCGCCAACAGTTAAAGCGGTATTTAGTGGATATCTGAAGAAAAGTACTAATGCCATAGCTGCAATAGTCTTACCAATCATAATAATACCAACAACACCTAAAACGTGAATGGGTTGTTCAACTAAAATTCTTGGGTCAAACAACATTCCAACAGCAACGAAAAATAAAATTGAAAAAATTTCACGAAGCGGGAGTGTTTCAGCTTCAGCACGTTGACTAAAGTCAGACTCTTTTACCACCATACCAGCAAAGAAAGCGCCTAACGCCATTGAAACACCAAATACTTTATAAGCACCAAATGCAATGGAAACGGCAGCGGCAACAACAGTTAAGGTAAATAATTCACGAGAGCCTAAACGAGCAACCACTTGCATAATCATAGGTACAAGTCGTTTACCAATAATTAGCATAAAGGCAATAAAACCAACCACTTTAAGTAGGGTGATACCTAAGGTAAGCCAGATATTTTCATTCCCCGTTGTACTTGATAGAGCTTGTCCACCAAGTAAAACAGCTGTAGCTGGTAGAAGTACCAAAACTAAGACCATGACAAGGTCTTCAACTAAAAGCCAGCCGACAGCAATTTTTCCGTTCACGGAATTTAGTAAACCACGGTCACCTAAGGCTTTAAGTAAAACAACTGTACTTGCACAAGATAAACTTAAGCCAAATACCAATGCAGAACCGAAACTCCACCCCCAAAGCATGGAAATACCAATACCAAGTAAGGTTGCAACAGTAATTTGTAGAATAGCGCCAGGCAAAGCAATACGACGGACTTGTATTAAATCTTTTAAAGAAAAATGCATACCCACGCCAAACATTAGGAACATTACCCCAAGTTCGGCAAGCTGATTCGCAAGATGTAGATCGCCCACAACTCCTGGGGTGTTTGGGCTAATAATAATGCCGGCAATTAAATAACCGATAAGAGGAGGGAGGCGTAAACGTGCAGCAATATACCCAAAGATTAAGGCAACACTAAATCCAACGGCAAGTAATATTATCAGTTCTACATCATGTGGCACTAAAAACTCCCTAAGTTATAGTTAAGGTTAAGATACATAAGCACAAAGAATGCCAAAAAAATTATGATCAAAGTGTAACAAGTCGCATAAAAAAAATGCAAAAAAAACGACCAAGAAGGTCGTTTTTTTTCAAAAAACTAAAATTATTTAATTTTAGCTTCTTTGAAGATCACGTGTTGACGGATTTTTGGATCAAATTTTTTGATTTCCATTTTTTCCGGCATAGTACGTTTGTTCTTAGTGGTAGTGTAGAAATAACCTGTACCAGCAGAAGAAACTAGACGAATTTTATCACGCATTGTCGTAACTCCTTAGATCTTTTGACCTTGAGCACGTAGGTCAGCAACAACCTTTTCGATACCCAATTTGTCGATAATACGCATACCCTTAGTAGTTAGACGAAGACGTACGAAACGTTTTTCGCTTTCTAACCAGAAACGGTGGTGGTGCAGGTTCGGCTCGAACCGGCGCTTAGTTTTGTTGTTGGCGTGTGAGACGTTGTTACCAACGACTGGACGCTTGCCGGTAACTTGGCAAACCTTAGACATGGTGTAACTCCATTGATTTAGCCAACAGCAAATCTGTATGGCCAGTCAAAAATAAACGGATTGAATTCATTCAAGGGGCGTTTTATACCAAAAATACGCTTAAAAGACAAGCGATTTAAGATAAAACTAAACATGATGCTGTTCAATAGCTCATGCCTTGATCAGTTATCGAAGAAGAGTCTTCGAAATGAGTCGATGAATCGGCTTGTCAAACGGTGGGAGAATGAATTTCAAGCTATACAGCTTGGGATTAGACATCATAGACCGTTCATGAGACAAACTGAAAAAACCTTCAGGACCGTGATACTTGCCCATACCTGAAGCACCTACGCCACCAAATGGTAAGTCGTCTTGTGCAACATGGGTTAAAACAGTATTTAATCCGAAGTGACCTGAATGTGTGCGTTGCGCGATATAATCGGCACGCGCCTGATCAAAGTCGAAATAGTATAATGCAAGTGGACGCGGACGGCTATTAATAAACTCAATTACATCGTCTATTTGATCATATTCCATAATCGGAAGAATAGGACCAAAGATCTCATTTTTCATGATTTCCATCTTAGAAGTCACGCCAGTTAAGATTGTTGGTACAATTTTACGATTTAAACTGACATCTTCACTTTGTGGATTTATTTCAATAATTTTTGCACCAAGTGCTTTTGCATTTTCCAAATAACCTTGCAAGCGATGATATTGTTTGTTGTTTACTATAGATGTGTAATCAAGGTTATTTAAAATACTTGGGTACATTTCGAAAACATAAGTTTCAAAATGTTCAATAAATTCTGCTGTTTTACCTTTTGGCAAGAACATATAGTCTGGAGCAACGCAGGTTTGTCCTGAATTCCATAACTTACCGACAGCAACACGTTGGGCAACATCTTTCATGTTACTTGATGAATGTACAATAGTTGGTGACTTTCCACCAAGTTCTAAAATAACAGGAACTAAATTTTCTGAAGCAGCAGCCATAATCGTTTTACCGACAGTGGTGGAGCCTGTAAAAATAATTTTATCGAATGCAAGGTGACAAAATAAATCGGAGATAACACCGCCACCATTTACTACGGAAACTAATTCTTGAGGAAATGCTTCAGCAATAGCTTGTTCTAAGACACGACCAAAATGAGCGGATGCACTCGAAATTTTAATCATTGCATGATTGCCAGCAGCCAATGCACAAATAAGAGGACCAACAGAAAGTAATAAAGGATAATTCCAAGGTGCAATAATACCAATAACACCTAAAGGCTGATATTCGACCCATGCTTTTGCTGGTTGATGAATGATGCCTACATGGCGTTTAGATGGTTTCATCCAAGAGCTTAGGTTTTTGCTATAATATTTGATATGCTCTAAGCAAGTGAGAAGCTCACCAATTTTGGTTTCGCTGATCGAGCGATTGCCATAGTCTTGATTAATTGCATCTGCAAATTGGTCTTGGTATTTCACCAAAACACGTTTTAAACGAGCAAGTCGGTCTATACGTTCCTTAGCCGTAGGAACTGGATAGCGTTGATAAGCAACTTTTTGTGCCGACAAAATCTCATTTAAACGGGTTTCATCAAATGATTGTGCGGTCACGGTTTTATTTTTTGTTTGACTGTTCATGGCAAATTACATTTAATAAAAGCGATTAATTTAATTTTTAGAGTATTTACTCTAAACAGTCAAGACACTTTATGTTAGTTTGCTAACATTTTATACAGAATGGTTATGTCAGGATGTCTCAATCAAAAACGGTGAAAACCAAAGAGCGTATTTTACAGCTAAGTTTACAGCTGTTTAACGAGCGTGGTGAGCGTTCGGTAACAACAAATCATATTGCAGCAGAGCTGAATATGAGTCCTGGTAATTTGTACTATCACTTTCGTAATAAAAGCGAAATTATTAAAGAGTTGATGGAGCAATATCAGTCAGAAACTCTTGAAATGCTTGCTTTACCAGACGACCGTGTATTAGACGCAAATGATAAAATTCGCTATGTCCAAGTGCTAAGTAGCCAATTATGGGCATACCGTTTTTTACATCGTGATGTTTATCATTTGGTTGAAAATAACGAAGATTATAGAAAAATGTATCCTCGTTTTGCAGGTCAAGTGATGCAGCAAGGACAAAAAGTTTATAAAGCTTTTGTAAATGCTGGCTTAATGGAAATGACTGACTCTGAAATTGAAGCATTAACCATCAATTTATGGATTGTTTTGACCAATTGGACTAATTTCTTATATATGTCGGGTCATATTAAAGACTCAAATACATTAGAAGAAAAATGGGTGTGGCAAGCTTTACGTCAAATGGTCTTCCTTGAAGGTGCTTATTTACGTGGAGAAAGTCGTAATACGTATGAGAGATTATTAGAATCTTTAGGTTCTTCTGAGTTATTTGAAAGTCTTTCATCTGCAAAAAAAGTAGATAGTGAATAATTCTATTTTGTCTGCATGCGAAAAGCGTTAGAATACTCGGCTTATTTTAATTTACTGATTAGCGATATAAACCAACATGAATATGACGACTGCCAACACAGCACGTTTATTAATTACCTGCGAAGATAAACCAGGAATTGTGCAAGCCGTTTCTAGCTTTTTGTATCATCAAGGAGCAAATATTACAGCTCTAGATCAATATGCTACAGCGGCTCAGGGCGGGCGTTACTTTATGCGTGTTGAGTTTGAGTTAGATAACTTACAAACTCGTAAAGAAAACTTAACTCAAACTTTTGCATCAAATGTTGCTGAACGCTATGAAATGCAATGGCGTTTGGCTTTAGTAAGCGACGTGAAAAAAGTCGGTATTTTGGTTTCGAAAGTAGACCATGCCTTACTTGAGCTTTTATGGCGTCATGCACGTGGTGGTTTACCATGTGAAATTACTAAAGTTGTTTCAAACCATGAAACTTTACGTGAATCTGTAGAAAACTTTGGTATTCCATTTGAAGTAGTGCCTGTAAATAAAGAAAATAAGCGCGAAGCTTATGCTCAAATTGATGAGTTGATGCAAGGTAATGACTTACTTGTGCTTGCTCGTTATATGCAAATTTTAGATGAAGAGTTTGTACAAAAGTGGGAAATGAAGGTTATTAATATTCACCATTCATTCTTACCTGCTTTTGTGGGTGCAAATCCTTACAAACAAGCACATGAGAAAGGTGTGAAGCTCATTGGTGCGACTGCACATTATGTAACAGCAGATTTAGACCAAGGTCCAATTATTGAACAAGATGTTGAACGTGTAAATCATGACTTTACAGTCGATCAACTTCGTGAACTTGGTCAAGATGTAGAACGTAATGTATTGGCACGTGCAGTGAAGTGGCATTTGGAAGACAGAATTATTGTGGATGGCAATAAGACTGTTGTATTCCAATAGATCTTTATTTGATCGTGATAAAAAGGCATACTTAAAGTATGCCTTTTTTATTGGAGATCTGAATTGTCAGTTAAAAAAACCAATAAAAAAGTAATAAAAAGAGACAAATTAAATGTTGCAAATGAAAACACTTCTCATTTATCATTGTGCCACTTTAATTGTACAAACCGATAAGTTTAATTGCGGAGTTATTAATGATGCAGTTTTCTTTTGAAGGTAACAGAATTTAATGACTCAATCTGCTGCTCCTATGATGCCTGAACAGAATCCGATGAAAAAGAAAGTCGTTATTGCTTTAACTGCTGTAATTGTCGGACACATGAGTGTGATGTTTGCATTGAGTCATATGAAGACTTTAGAAATAAAGCCAAATGAAACAAAACCAATGAGCGTTCGTTTTGTCACTATTGCAGATGAACCTGTTGTAGAACCTAAGCCAGTTGTTCAACCACCAAAACCTGAACCTAAAGTTGTGGTAGAACCTATTGTAAAACCAAAGGTTATTGCACAAAAGAAACAAGTTACTGAAAAGAAAGTTCAGCCTGTAGAAGATGTAGTAGATAAGAAGAAACTTGAGCAAGACCGTTTAGATAAGTTAAAGCAACAAGAACAAATAGAACAGCAAAAACGTCTAGAACAGCAACAGCGTGAACAACAGCAACGTGAGCAAGCAGAACGTGATCGACTTGCAAATGAGCAACGTGAAAATCAACGTCGTCAGCAAGAATTAAATACACCGAAAAAATTGAACATTGGTCAAATTTCTTGGTCACGCTCACCAAAACCAGTTTACACAAACAAAGATTTACAAGGCTCTAATCGCATTGTTATCGTTTCTATTGAAGCGGATGCAAAGGGCAGTATTACAAACGTAAGAGTTATCAAATCAAGTGGTCTTAGTGCCCTTGATGAAAAAATTGTACGCGCTGTAAAAGGTGCAAAATTCAAACCATATAGAGAAAATGGTGTTGCATATCCGTTTAAAGCGGATCAACCATTTGAACTTACATTGAATTCTAACGGCTAACATTTATCAGGAGTTCGAGTATGAACTTTTCAGTTTATTGGCAACATGCAGATGCGGTTAGTAAAACACTTTATTTTGTGTTGCTCATCATGTCTATTACAACGTGGACTGTTCTTATTTTACGTATAATGGGAACTCGCCAACTTAAACAAGTTGCTTATGCTCAACTTTCTAAAGCTATTCAAGCACTGAAAAATAAGCTTTCACCTTTATCATTTGAACAACGTAAAGCGGTTGCTGAACAAGCACTTCTTCGTCAAATATCTGCTGAAAAATCATCTGCAGAAAAAGGCATTGCAGTATTAGGAACAATTGCTTCACTTGCACCATTTGTGGGTTTATTTGGTACGGTTTGGGGTATTTTCCATGCGCTCGTTGCTGTAGGTAAAAGTGGTCAAGCAGGTTTAGCACAAGTTGCTACACCAGTGGGTGAAGCATTGATTATGACTGGTTTTGGTTTGGCAGTTGCTATTCCAGCCGTGATTGCTTACAACATTTGCATGCGATTCAACAAAACGTTAAACAACGAATTGCAAGATCATGCGCATAGCTTATTAATTGACACTATGTTGCTACAAGATTCATCAACACAAAAAGTTGAAACGAATGCAACAGAAAAAGGTCTAGTTGGAGGTCAAGCTTAATGGCTTTTCAATTGGGTGAAGACAACGACAGCGGTATGAATGAGATGAATCTCATTCCACTTATCGACATTATGTTGGTATTGATGATCATCTTTTTGGTGACTGCAACTGTTGCCAACCCATCAATTCCATTAACCTTGCCACAAACGACTGCTGAAATCCAAGAGCAACCACCCAAAGCAATTACTGTGAGTATTAATGCGAATGGTGACGTTGCTTGGGACGATAAAGTTGTGACTTTAGATGAGTTAGAAACTCGTTTTAATGAAGCAGGTCAGCAAGCGCAAAAACCAACTGTACAATTACGTGCAGATAAAGAATCTAAATACGATACTGTTGCACAAGTAATGTCACGTGCGAGTGAAGCCGGACTCAGTGATATTGCTTTTGTAAGCGAAAAATAAAATTTAGAAATTTCTTCCCTAAAAAGCGATCTATTTAGATCGCTTTTTTTATGACGAAGGTTTTAACGTTTACGGAATTGATCTGGGGTTAAGTTCATCCAACGCTTAAACATGTTAATAAAAGCAGATGCATTGGCATAGCCTAAATCTAAAGCAATACTTTCGATCTTTTTACCTTCATTAAGCATAGACATTGCTTTTAAAACTTTAAGTCTTTGCCTCCATTCATTTAATGACATTCCCAACTCTTTTTGACTTAGGCGAGCAAGTGTTCGCTCTGTCATATTACTGATTTGAGCTAGTTGTTGTAATGAGCTATGGTCAGATGGATTTTGATGTAAATAATCTAAAATTTGTTTTAAACCTAAATGGTTTGAATGTGGCAAATATGTGCTAATAAGTTCTGCATCAATTAATTGATCGAGAAGAACATAAAGTAAGCGCGTATGTGCAGGATCATCAATATTTTTCGGATGACCTTTAAGTTGGTGTAATAAAGCGCTAACAAGAGGGGAGGTCAGCATAATCCCTGCTTGCTTAGGTAATTTCTCACAAAGAGTTTCGTGAATGTATAAAGTGCCGTGAGAAACTTCAGTTCTATTTAAGCCACTATGTTGCAAATTTGGGGGTAACCAAATGCCATAGGGTGGAGGGGTAATATAGTCAATATTTGCAATATTCACCTCCATAATGCCTTTAAAAGCATAAACAAACTCGCCCCAAGCATGTCCATGCACTGGGTAAATCGATTGAGCAGGGTCTTCTCGAAAGTTAATCCAGAGTGGCGCAATGATGTGATCATTGGTTTGTAGTTGCTTAAAGTGGATCACATCATCGTAACGGTTTTTACCCATGTGAAAATTGCCTGAATAAGATGATAGTTTGTCTGTTTTTGATTATATATTTTATTTAGGACATTACTATAGTGTGCTTTCTTGTTGTAATTGAGTAACCGTTGTGGAATTGCGTAAGTCGCTAGATGCACAGGCATCTGGCTTAATGATTATATTGTGTGTTGTTTGGGGGATTCAGCAAGTTGTACTTAAAATTGCAGCAGCTGATATTTCTCCGATCATGCAAATTGCTATTCGATCGGGACTATCGGCAATTTTGGTTTTTCCATTAATTAAGTTACAGCAAGGAACTCATTTATATTCCAAAGAATATTTAATTCCTGGAATTTGGTTAGCATTTTTATTTTCAGCAGAATTTGTTTTTGTGGCTGAGGCTTTACGCTTTACTTCGGCATCTCATACCGTTGTATTGCTATATACAGCACCAATTTTTGTGGCTTTAGGATTACATTGGAAGCTACCATCAGAGCGGTTATCTGTAATACAGTGGGGTGGTATTTTTATTGCATTTTCAGGTATTGTTTTATCCTTTGTTGGGCGTGAACAGCAGTCAGGTGTAGATTTACAGCAAGTTTTGTTTGGTGATGCTTTGGCTTTATGTGCGGGAATTATGTGGGCATTGACGACTATTTCGCTGCGTTTAACAAAATTGGGTGATGCTCATCCGACTCAAACACTTTTTTATCAGTTAGTAGGTGGTTGTGTTTTTTTATTGCCTGTTGCTTATTTGACGGGGCAAACAGCAATTCAATGGACAATACTTACATTCAGTAGTTTGGCATTTCATGTATTTATTATGTCATTCTTTAGTTTGTTACTTTGGTTTTGGTTGCTCAGAAAGTATTTAGCAAATGGTTTGGGTGTTTTTTCCTTTTTGACGCCTATTTTTGGTATGGTCTTTGGTGTTGTGCTTTTAAATGAGACGGTTGAAACCAATTTTATTTTAGGTACGTTGCTTGTTATGGCGGGTGTTTTTGTTGTGACATTACACCAATGGATTAAACGAACTTTAAATTTCCCTAAATTTCTTAGATAAACTTTTAATGAATACTGTAAATAAATATACATGGCTGGGTTTTAGTTCAATTTTAATTTGGGCAAGTTTGGTCGCAGTTGTAAAACTAATCACGGAACAAGTGACACCTGTTTCAGGTATCGCCATGATTTACAGTTTTAGTGCTTTTTGTATTTTAATATTTGGGAAAATGCCATCGCTCAAAGAAATACCTAAAGCATATTTATATGGTTGTGGTTTTTTATTCATTAGCTATGAAATTTTGTTTCTTATTTCTATTGCTTTATCGCATAACCATGAGCAGGTTTTAATTATTGCGATGATTAACTACTTATGGCCTCCTATTACCATTCTATTTTCAATTTTTGCAAAGCAATTAAATTTTAATAACTTTGTTTTTGTTGGATTTATTTTAGCAGTTGTCGGCTTATTGCTTGTGGTGAATCCACGGATATTAGAAATTACACAGTTTATTCATGTCTTGGAACAAAACCCTAAAGCCTATTTCTTTGCATTTTTAGGTGCAATTTTATGGCCTTGTTATAGTGTTTTAACCAAAAAATATGCACAAGGCTACAATGCAGTTCCTTTATTTTTTGTACTTACGGCAGTGTCCTTGTGGGTTTTACACTTTGCATTGAATGAATCATTTATTATGCCAAGCTTGAATTTGTGGATGGTCATTGCTGTTGTTGGAAGTCTAATTGGTATTGCATATAGCAACTGGAATCAGAGTTTACAATTTGGAAATATTCAGTTGTTAATTTTGGCAACTTATTTTATGCCAATATTATCTTCACTGATGTCTATGCTTATTTTAGGGGTGATTCCTTCATTTGCCTTTTGGATTGGTACGGCACTGGTCACTGTGGGGGCACTTATTTGTTGGAAATGTACCTTTGCAAATATTGAAAGTGAACACTGATCGAAAGAAAGCCCTTTATTAAGGGCTTTCTTATTTTGAATAGGCAGTTTTTATTTTGCTTCAAATATCTTTGAAAGTGGGATAGATAGTTTTGCAGATAAATAATCATCTGCTTCAATAAGAGCAGGCCCTATTTTTTCCATCCATTCATCACTTTTAAAAACATCATCGATGTCGTTTTTGTGCGGCAAAGAATAAGGCAGGTTGCTATAAAAGCTCCAAAAGTCGACTTGAGATAAGTTTCTGACCAGTACAAATTTGTCATCGTCAGTGCGCTTAATTAGATTTTGTTTTTCTAACATAAGAATATAAGACGGTAAGCGTCCAATTTCATCACGTCCTAAAACTTCTAAAGCCTCATGCTCACTTACAGATTTTCCAAACTTTTGCTTTTGATAGAACAGTTCGAGTAAATCTAAAAGCATAAGTAAAGGATGTCGTTTTTGATCTTTCCCAGAATTGAATGCAGTGAGTGCGTAGCTAATTTCAACACCAAGTAAAACAATATTCCACGACAGGAAAATCCACAAAAGAAAAATAGGAATAGCAGCAAAAGCACCATAAATAATTTGATAACTCGTAAAGTTCGACATGGTGTAGCCGAATAAATTTTTAAGTAATTCAAATACAATGGCACTAAATAAACCTGCAATAAATGCAGCTTTTATTGGGACATTACGGTTGGGAATAGTCCAATTTAATATAAAGAAACCTAAAATAGATAAAGAAAAAGAAATAGACCATAAGATAAATGAGCCATCTAATTCATAGCCTGCAAAGTTATTACTTAATACACTCATCGAAGCGAGCGTGGAAGAAACAACGAAGGCACTACCGAGTAAAATAGGACCTAAAGAAATAATGGTCCAATAGCGCATAAACCCTAAAATACCACCACGTGTCTCTTTCACTCGCCAAATACGGTTAAACACAGTTTCAATGCTTGTTAACATCATGACTGTGGTAAAAAATAAGAAGAGCACACCAATAATGGTGAGATTGCTCGATTTTTCGGTAAAGGCACTTAATGCTTTGTCGAATGCAATAGTCGTATTGGGTAAAAAATTGCTATAAATAAGCTGTTGTAATTGTTGCCTAGCAGGTTCTAATGCCTTGATTGAGGAAATAATAACAAGGAACACCGTCAGCATAGGAACGACTGCAAATAATGTGGTGTAGGTAAGCGATCCTGCTTGTTCACGGCAACGATCTGCTTCAAAGCGTCGTAATACAAATAAAATAAATTGAAACCACGTTTTTTCATAAAAAGGTAATTTTTTAAAATACTCAATGATCATGCTTTAGTAATCTCAATTGTTTTTAATGGTATTTCACAACTTTCTTTCATAAGCTTACCCAAAATAAGATAAAAATACCGTATAGTTTTCTTTTTTGTTCCGTTTGTTAAAAATATGCAACCTTATATTTTAGTTCTATATTACAGTAAAAATGGCTCAACAAAAGAGATGGCACATTTAATTGCAAATGGTGTTGAGTCTGTAGGAATGGCTGTGAAAATTCGCACAGTTCCAAATCTATCGACAGTGGTAAAAGAAGCAGAGCCAAGTATTCCTAGTGATGGTGATATTTATTGTACTTTGGATGATTTGGCAAATTGCTCAGGTTTAGCATTAGGTTCGCCTACACGTTTTGGTA
The DNA here is from genome assembly GCF_059515885.1 of Acinetobacter sp. FY683. Lineage (NCBI taxonomy): Bacteria > Pseudomonadati > Pseudomonadota > Gammaproteobacteria > Moraxellales > Moraxellaceae > Acinetobacter > Acinetobacter sp. FY683. The sequence goes on from NZ_JCAKNA010000024.1 coordinate 22,579, forward strand.
ATATGGCATCTGAGTTAAAATATTTCTTAGATCAAACAACTAGTCTATGGTTAAACGGTGCTTTACATAATAAGCCAGCAAGTGTGTTTACAACTTCAGGTTCTATGCACGGTGGTCAGGAAAGTACATTATTAACAATGCTTCCGCCATTGTTCCATCATGGCATGATGATTTTGGGACTGACGAATGCAAAACCAGCTTTGTCGAATACTAAAACAGGTGGAACACCTTATGGTGCATCACATGTGAGCGGCCCAAGACATGATTTAAGTTTAAGCCAAGATGAAAAATGCTTATGTGAAGAGCAGGGGCGGAGACTTGCGGAAACAGCGTTGAAGTTGTTGAAATAAAAATAAAAAGGAGAATATTAATTCTCCTTTTTTTCTGCCTTAAAGCGTTTGCCACATTTGCTGCATTGGTAATCTAAGAAAATGTTTTGATCGACAATAACACCTGCTTTTTTACCTACACGATGACCAAGAAAGCCACCTGTAATCCCTATACTAATTGCACCAATAAAAGTGCCTACAGTTCCACCCACAATAATACCTAAAGGTCCTGCTACCGTACCAATGGCAGCACCAATGGATGCACCTGATGCAGCACCACCCACAGTACCAGCAGTTGCACCTGCACCGCTGAGCAATACGCCACCTAATTTCTGAAGGCTTTGTTCATGGTTGCGTTGTTCAATTTCACTAGATCCACATTTAGGGCATTGCATGCTGATGTTCCTCTTCCTGAATCTTTATTGTTGCATGGTTTAATTTTTTGTTCTTAGCTAATTATGCCAAAAAACACGTGAAAGTTTAAAAGCTTAGTGAAAATAAAAAAGCATGAAAAAAGCGCCATGAGAGGCGCTTTAATATGAAAATGCTCGATTAGTCGCGAACAAATTCAACTGTGCCATTTGCTAAAGATTTAACACGTGCTAAAGATTCTACACGGTAACCTTTTTCAAGAAGCAAATCACGACCTGGTTGGAATGATTTTTCAATCACGATACCAATACCAATGACTTCAGCATTTGCTTGATGAATTAAGTCTGCAAGACCTAAAGCTGCTTGACCATTTGCCAAGAAGTCATCAATGACTAATACTTTGTCAGTTGAACTGATGTGCTTGTTTGAAATTGCAATTGTGCTTTCAATTTGCTTTGTGAAAGAGAAAACTTTAGAACGATATAAATCATCTTTTAATGTTAAAGATTGATATTTACGTGCAAAAATTACAGGAACACCAAGTTCTAAACCAGCCATGACAGCAGGTGCAATACCTGAAGCTTCAATGGTAATGATTTTTGTGATGCCCGCATCTTTGAATAGACGAGCAAATTCTTGACCAATGAGTTGCATCATTGCAGGGTCAATTTGGTGATTTAAGAAAGAATCGACTTTCAGAACTTCCTCAGAAAGGACGATACCTTCAGCTAAGATTTTCTGTTCAAGTGCGTGCACGGGAGAATCCTCAAGAGCAGTTGCTTTTTAAAGCAAAAGCGTATTTTAAAAAGCAACTGAAAAAATGCAAGCATAATTGGGAAAATTAATTAATTTGTTTGACCTTTATAACTTGTTAATAACAATCCATAAGAGGTTTTTTTATCAACATGCGTTACTTTTACGGGTAAATAGTCTAATTTGGGTGCTAACCAAAAAATAGTTTCACGTCCTGGTTTGTCATGTTTTAAAACGACTTTCATGGTATCGAAAGTACCATAATTGGTTGTTACTTTCTCATTTCCTTGTTTTACAAATTTACGAGACTCAATTTCTTTTGCATCAGCAAGTAAATAATTAGATCTTAATGTTCCTTTTTTCAAGTCTTCACGTAATTGTAGTTCTGCATTTAACTCATCTAAAACACCTGCTTTCCAAGCAAATGAGCGAGATTTATCATCTTTTTTAGTATTAATTAATTTTGTACTTGGATTGAAGTTAATAGTCATGGTGTTGTTATGAACAAGAACTTTACTTGTACGACTGAAACTTGAAGATGAAATTTTTCCTTTATTGAAAGTAAATTTACTTATTTCTGTTGCCGAGGCTAAGCCTACTGCCTCAGCATTAAATACATAAAACCAATTTTTTCCAGATTGATTTAAAGTACGTATTGCAGTGCCAATATTTTTATCATTATAGCTAAATTGGTAATCTGCTTGAAAAGGATTCATTGCAAAAGTTTGACTTGAAATTGAGCCAAAAATTGCTGTCATTGTAAATGCAGAAGTAAGGCCGAGTGTTTTTAAAATTTGTTTAGCCATATCTGTAATGTCCTATTCCTATTAAGTAATGGAGGTTCAGTTCCATTGCTTTTAATTTATCTTAATGATTATGCATTTAGATCATGAAGATAAATCTTAGGTTTATTTCTTTTGTGTTGCATAAATGTAGCATTACACATTTTATTGCATTATTTGTTCTTTCTACGCTATGACGTAACATCAGATTCATTTACATCTGTATCCATACGCTCACTCGACATTTTATTAAGAAGTGCCATTAAGTTGACGTTTCCAAAAACAACAAGCTGAGCTTCCCGAAGTACAGCGTGATTTACATTTACTTTGGCCAAGGTTTCAATAATTGATTTATTTTTACCTAACCAACGATTTAAGTCTAAATGAAGTAAATCATCTTTAACCTTAATGACATTAAGCTTTTCTAAAATTAGACCTAAGGGATCTTTATTTAAAACTTTTTGATAGAACCATAAAGCACATTTCACTCCACCTTTATGGAAAATATTTGGATATTTTGCATCAAGGATAGATGTTTCACTAATTTGTTCAAATACAACAAGCTGCTTCTTTTTATTGAGCTCCATAAGTACAAGCTTTAAATCGACCGTTAATGTGATTTTTAGACCGTTATAATCAAGTGTGGCATATAAGCGTAACCAATCATCATGTAAATCTGCATGAAGATCTTTAAGCATTTTTACGTTATCTGTGACAAATCGTTGGAATGTTGCATTTAGAAACACTTGTGACATTGGAAATTCACGTTCGTCTTCAATGTAATCTTCAGCTTTTTGATAAGCTTGTTTTAAGCGTTTGGATATGTTTGAAATGAGCGTTTGCATGTCGTGTTCCAATGATAGGGTACCTTTGACTCGAGTTACTTTAATTGTATTAAAAAATCGAGTTTATCGCTTGCAGTTTAGCAAAATAAATAGCACCATTTTCAATAGTTTATAAGCTTAACTTATTTATTGATGGGTTTCACTTTTATCTACAAGAATAGATAATTTGATCAATGTTATTCTGTTTTTACAGTTTAGGAAAACTGACTTTTGTCCGTTTATTGTGATGTCAATTAAAACATTTTTAACACCCTTTAAAAGCCATTGGTGGCAAGATTCTCTTTTTACTGCAGCATTGTTGATTGCAGGACTTCTTCATCTTTTTGTTTTAACACTACAATTTGCAGAACCAAAGGAAACGGATACGTCTACAAAAGATATTGCAGTTTCTATTCGACCTGCTGAAAAAGAAGTAAAAAATGCCGATTTTTTAGCACAAGAAGATCAGCAAGGTTCTGGTACTTTTCGTGAAGCTCATCGGATATCGAGTGATATGCCTGCTGCTGTTGAAGATGTAACAACGGGTAATCAACAGCTTGAGAGTTTAGAACAAATGCAACAACAGCGTGAATTAAGCTTTGAAGAAAAAGTATTAATGACCACATTAAGTTGGAAAAAAGAAGCAGAGCAAAATAACCGTAAAAAAGCGATGGAGCAGCTCAATAGCCAATTTCAAGCCAAAGCGGCAATGGTTGCAAGTATTGAAGCGCAATATTTAAAACGTCAGCAAAATTTTAGCCGTACACAAAAAGTAAAAACATTAGATGGTATTCAGGCAAAAAAAGATGTTTCGGCTGCTTATATGGATAAATTCCGTGAAAAAGTAGAATTTTACGGTAATCGTCATTATCCAGATCAAGCTAAACAAATGCGTTTGTCTGGTGAGGTTCGCTTAATGGTCATTTTGAATGCAAATGGTGGTATTCGTGCAATTCGATTAATTGATAGTTCGGGACATTCTATTTTAGATGAAGCTGCTAAGGCATCTGTTCGTAAAGCAGCACCTTATGGCGCATTCGACGCTAAAATGAAAGATATTTCAGAGCTTAGAATTATTCGGACATGGCGTTTTGACCCTGCCGAAGCAGAAATTGAAGTGAACTAAATTTCTCTCGCTAATTCTTTCCTTACAGAAAAGGTTGGCTAAATTTTCCAAAATAAAAAAAGCGAGCCGTAGCTCGCTTTTTTCAATTTAAAATTAATCTTGTTCTAAATAAGGGTTTTCAAATCCTAATTTAGCAAGAATTTCGATTTCTAGTGCTTCCATTTCATCGGCATCTTCATCTGAAGTTTCATGGTCATAGCCCATTAAATGTAAAGTGCCATGTACAAGCATGTGAGTGAAATGTGTAAGTGGAAGTTTATTTTGTTCCTGAGCTTCACGTAATACAACAGGAATGCAAATGACTAAATCACCAATAGGAAATGAATCTAAAATTTCAGCCATTTCATCGGGAAGATCACTAGGAAAAGATAAAACATTAGTCGATTTATCTTTTCCTCGATATTCTAAATTGAGTTTATGGCTTTCATCATTATTCACACAAGCAATACCAATTTCACAATCGCTTTGTGTGTCGATATGACGTAAAGCTGTTTCTACAACTTTCTTAATATGAGCGCGTTTCAAGACCAATTCAGGTGCTTGAAAATCCTGTTGTAGTGAAAGACTAAGCTTCAAAACAAATCCTTAAATTATGTTTAAATTAGTCTTGTGCATCTGCTGCTGCATCATTTTCAGCAATTAATGCAGCTTGGAGCGCTTTACGTTCCGCGCGAGCTTCGGCACTAAGACGTTGTTGTTCACTGTCCCATCCTTCGTATGCTTCAACAATTTTTTGAACCAATTGGTGACGCACAACATCTCGAGAATGAAAGCGAGTAATATGAATTTCTTTAATTTTCTCAACAACACGTAATGCGTGCGATAAACCTGATTGTTGCCCTCGAGGTAAATCGACCTGTGTTACGTCTCCAGTAATCACAGCACGTGAACCAAAACCTAAACGCGTTAAGAACATTTTCATTTGTTCGGGTGTTGTGTTTTGTGCTTCATCGAGAATAACGAAAGAATGATTGAGTGTGCGACCACGCATATAAGCGAGAGGGGCAACTTCAATGACTTGGCGTTCAATAAGTTTTGCAACTTTTTCGAAACCAAGCATTTCGTATAATGCATCGTAAAGCGGGCGTAAATAAGGATCGATTTTTTGAGTTAAATCACCGGGTAAGAAACCGAGTTTTTCACCCGCTTCAACAGCAGGTCGAACCAATAAAATACGCTGAATTTCATTACGTTCTAGCATATCTACTGCAGCTGCTACAGCAAGATAGGTTTTACCTGTACCTGCGGGGCCAATACCAAATGAAATATCACTTTGTAAAATACGTTGTACATAGCGTTTTTGGTTGGCACCACGTGGGTTAATACGACCTTTACGTGTTTGAAGATAAACATCTTCTAGACCTGTGTGCTCTTGGTCTAAATCTGTTTGTAGTTCACGGTCTGTTTGGCTACCTTGAATCATGAGATGCAAGGTATCAGCGGAAATTTGTTGAGAAGTTTCGGCTTCGGTATACAGGCGCTGGAGCAAACTTTCGGCTCTCTCGACTGCATCTATATCACCATCGACAAAGAATTCTTCGCCACGATGGGAAAGTTGGACATTTAAACGTTGTTCGATTTGTTTTAGATGACCGTTATAAGCACCTAACATACTTTTTAAACGGTCTACCGAAACACCAGGAAAAGCTACTGTACGTCGAATCGTTGCAGTCAAGAGAGTTCCTTAAAAGTAATCTTGTTATAGCCCTACATTACGCCACGTCAGGTTCAAGATTCAAGAGCTCACCGTAAACTAAATTTAAAGTTTTTATTTCAGTGATTTCAATTTCTGCAAAGCGACCAACCCACGAAGCATCACCAATAAACGTGACATAACGTGTGTTGTCTGCTGTACCCACTAAAAGATCAGGGTCTTTGTCAGAAACTTTTTCAATAAGAACACGTTGGATTGTACCGAGCATTGCATCTGTTTTATCAATGCTTGAGCGTTTAATCCATTTTTGTACTAAAGATAAACGTTCTTTTTTCACATCTTCAGGAATTGTATCTTCCAATTCTGCCGCAGGTGTTCCCGGGCGTTTTGAATAGACAAAGCTGTAAGAGTGGTCAAAGTCCATATCTTTAATGAACTGATACGTTTCTTCAAAGTTCTCATCTGTTTCACCAGGGAAACCAATAATGAAATCTGAAGATAAATGCATGTCTGGACGCACTTTACGTAATTTCGCAATTTTTTCGATGTAAACATCAATTGTATGGTTACGCTTCATAGCCTGAAGTACATCGTTTGAACCACTTTGTACTGGTAAATGAAGATGAGAAACCATTTGAGGTAAATCACGGTAACATTGAATTAAGTCATCGTTAAATTCAAGTGGATGCGATGTTGTATAACGTAAACGACCAATACCTGGAATTTCTGCAACTAAACGAAGTAAATCTGCAAATGTGCAAATTTCACCTTCGAATGTTTCACCACGGTAGCCATTTACGTTTTGTCCTAATAATGAAATTTCACGAACGCCTTTTTCTGCAAGCGTTGCAATTTCAGCAAGTACATCGTCTAGTGGGCGTGAAACTTCTTCACCACGAGTGTAAGGAACTACGCAGAAAGAGCAGTATTTTGAACAACCTTCCATAATTGAAACAAATGCTTTATGACCTTCAACGCGCGGTTCAGGTAAAAAGTCGAATTTTTCAATGTCAGGGAAAGAAATATCAACCAGTTTGATTTTTTCTTTTTTCGGTTTTTCAACTTGCTCAAAATGTTGATCAAGCATTTGTGGTAAACGGTGTAATGTTTGTGGGCCGAAAATCATGTCGACATAATTGGCACGTTTTTGAATGTTGTCACCTTCTTGAGAAGCAACACATCCACCAACACCAATAATAAGATCAGGATTTTTTTCTTTAAGCTTGCGCCAGCGACCTAACTCAGAGAATACTTTTTCTTGCGCTTTTTCACGAATAGAACACGTATTCATAAGTAGAATATCGGCTTCTTTCGGGTCTTTAGTTAGCACGTATCCGTGTGAGTCGCCTAGTAAATCTGCCATACGGTGACTGTCATACTCATTCATCTGACACCCTTGCGTTTCGATGAACAGTTTTTTGACTGAATCGTTGGCTGGGGTGTGCTGTGGCTGGGTAACAGTGTTTTCTGAGGCAGCTTGGGCACTATTGGGAATGAAGGTTTGAACCGTCATGTAGGCTCCTGAAGGATAAATCTTTATGAAACATGCTCTTATGGTAGGATTTTAGACCTAGTGATTTATCACATGGGTTCTATCTACAGTAAATGTTGAGCAAAATTCAAGGAATGTAAGAAGGCGCATAGTTTAGCAGGAAAATATCAAAAATTTATAATTTAAAATAAGTGCGTATTTTTATTGATTTATGAAGGGAAAATGTTTGAAAATTAATATTGTTTAATCATAAGGTTACACAACAGAACAATAGCGTTATTCTAAACTAACTAAACTATTCGGTGCTGTTGGTTAATTTCTATATATAAAAGGCACAGTAATGAAAGAAAGCACAAGCATGCTCACAATGATTGAAAGACAAAAACAACGCTATAAAAGTCTTGTGCTAAGTATGAGTTCCTTGTGTATTGTTTCTTTTGCGCATGCAGGAAATGAGCAGTTCAATGATGCATTAAGAGCTGCGAATTCAGGCAACATTCAAGCCTTAGAACAATATCAAAATTCTATGCAAAATGATGTTCTAGGCTATTACCCAGAATATTGGAAATTAAATAGAAACCTTGCTTCACAACCTGCAAGTGCGATTATTGGTTTTGCACAGCGCTATCCTCAATCTGCTATGGCTGAAAAATTGGCAGCAGATTATGTAGAAGAAAAGGTAAAGCAAACAGACTTTTCAAGTCCTTTACCCGTTTTACCTTATGTGACGAATCCTGACCAAGCGGAAAGTTGTGCAATGGCACAAGTACGTGCACGTTCAGGTGATCCATTGGTTTATGCAGAATTTAAAGATGTTTGGTTAAGCACAAATTCTCAATCTGATTTTTGTCATGGTTTGGCACGAATGATGTCCTCTAGCCCTTTAATGACAAAGGAAGATAAAGAGCAGCGCCTTTGGGGGCAATTACGTTCAGGAAAGAGTGGTCAAGCTGTTGCAACAGCTCAAAGTTTAGGACTGAATTTAACACTAGCTCAATTCAATTCTATTCAGGCCAATCCTGCAAATTATCTTTGGTCTGCATCTAAAAGCTCAGATGCGGATTATGCGTATTTAATTTTTGCAGTTGGGCGTTTAGCAGATAGTGATTTGAATTTAGCATTATCTTCTGTAAAGCGCACTGCTGATGGTACGCCTGAGATCATTCAAAAGGCGTTGTATCGAACTGTGGGTTATATTGGCGGTACCACGGTCATGAAAAATAATTTCAATAAAGACGTTCTGGATTTGCTAGATGCAAGTTATGGTTTGCCATATAGTCCTGAAGAAGCTGAAATTTATGCTCGTCAAGCTATTCGTTTTAGTGAGTGGGAAAGCCTTATTCGTGCCATTGATGCCATGTCTGTAACACAACGCCAAGAAGAGCGTTGGCAATATTGGTTAGCGCGTGCGTATGAGCAACGCTCAGATTCTGCTTCAAAGCGAACTTCAAAAGAAATATTTAAAAAGCTTGCTGATGGTACGGGATATCACAACTTATTAGCAAAAGATCATGTTGGTGAAACTTATAATTTATCGTCAAATTATGAACCTTCAAATAAGGACATTCAACGCTTAAGCCAAGATGTTCATTTTAGTCGTGCATTTGCATTAAGAGATGTAGGTGCACCCGTTGTATATATTAATCGTGAATGGAATTGGGCTGTTCGACAAGCTTATTTAAAACATGATGATGAGCTTATTCTTGCTGCTGCGAAACGAGCAACAGATATGGGATGGTATGATCGCGCAATTTATGCAGCAGATCGTACGGTAAATAAGCATAACTATGTGTATGGCTATGCAACACCACATCGTGATTATGTTGTGAGTCATAGTCGAAATGCTGGAATTGATCCTGCTTGGGCTTATGGGCTTATGCGTCAAGAAAGTCGTTTTAATACAGATGCACGTTCACACGTTGGTGCAGGTGGTTTAATGCAAATTATGCCAGAGACAGCAAAATTGGTTGCACGCAAAATGGGGGAGACCTATAACCCCGCAGCATTGACTGATACGAATGTAAATATTCGATATGGAACATATTATTTATCGACTATTCAGAGTCAATTAAGTGATAATTCTGTGCTTGCAACAGCAGGATATAATGCAGGACCAAACCGTGCACGCCGTTGGCAACCAGAATATCAAAGTATTGCAGCAGATCAGTACACAGAAACTATTCCATTGAGTGAAACACGTGATTATGTAAAACATGTCATGACAAATGCTGTTCATTATGGTTTATTGCTAGGACAAGGTTCACAATCTATTGGTCAACGGATGCAGGTCATTCCTTTGCGTAACGTAGCGCAATAGTCGTAATACAATTAAAGTCATTTGCTTTAATGGGTCAGATAAAAATGAGAAATGCTTTGAAACAAAAAATGATAAGAAAAAGTGTGCTTATGTTAAGCACGCTTGGTTCATGTTTTGTTGCACCTCATCTTTATGCAAATAAACCTGTTGGCTATGTTTTGGAAATTCAAATGACACCTGCGATGTGTCTTCTAGATACATCTAAAGTGAAAAAGCGGAAGTGTTTAGAAGGGTATACCTTAAATATTCAAGGTTTATACCCTGAAACTTCGCGTAAAGATTGTATGACTGACTCATCTGCTACACTGCCACCTTTACAGGCGAAAGTTGTTGCACGCGTTATGCCTGATGAAGCAGCACGACGCCAATTGTGGAGTGCTGTTGGTGCTTGTACAGGAACAACCGCAAGTCAGTATTTTAGAACAATTATTAATTATGCAGATCGTTTGAATATTCCATCTGTGATGACAGAGCAAGAAACACATCAAATTCATACCTTAGCATTACAAACAATGTTTATCCGACTAAATAAAGGTTTGACATCAAATGCTATCAGTTTTAGGTGTGTGAAACATCGTGGTACAAATTATTTAACGACATTAAATGTGTGCTACGCACAAAATGGACAATATAAGTCGTGTTCTAATAAAGTCGTTTCAAATTGTCCAAATACTTTTACGATTAAAGGCTCTTACTAGGCTTTTTCATAGTTTAATTTATATTTTCTATCAGACTTTTGTTCAATTAGATTCTGTTTTACATGCATCAGACGAATGATTGGAGTACAATCTTTGCCGTTTATGATGATTAAGATTAAATAGAACAGCTATTTAATTGCATTGACTATCCTCTCAATTGGAGATAATTACATGAAGCAAGCAGTTCGTGTTGCCGTTACTGGCGCAGCTGGTCAAATCGGTTATAGCTTATTATTCCGTATCGCAAGCGGCGAAATGTTAGGTAAAGACCAACCAGTTATTCTTCAATTATTAGAAGTTCCATTTGAGAAAGCTCAAGCTGCGCTTAAAGGCGTAATGATGGAACTTGACGACTGTGCATTCCCATTGTTGGAAGGCATGATCGGTACTGATGATCCTAAAGTTGCATTCAAAGATGCTGACTACGCTTTATTAGTTGGTTCACGTCCACGTGGTCCTGGTATGGAACGTGCTGAATTACTTAAAGTAAACGGTGAAATTTTCATTGGTCAAGGTCAAGCACTTAACGAAGTTGCTAGCCGTGACGTTAAAGTTCTTGTTGTAGGTAACCCTGCTAACACTAACGCTTATATCGCAATGAAATCTGCTCCAGATCTTCCAGCTAAAAACTTTACAGCAATGTTACGTCTTGACCACAACCGTGCGTTAACTCAACTTGCTCAAAAAGCTGGTGTTGCAGTTTCTGATATCAAAACGATGACAGTTTGGGGTAACCATTCTCCAACAATGTATGCTGACTACCGTTTTGCAACTGTAAATGGCGAAAGCTTAAAAGACAAAATCAACGATGCTGTTTGGAACAAAGATGTGTTCCTTCCAACAGTTGGTAAACGTGGTGCTGCGATCATCGAAGCACGTGGTTTGTCTTCTGCAGCTTCTGCTGCTAACGCTGCAATTGACCATATGCGTGATTGGGCTCTTGGTACAAATGGCGAATGGGTAACTATGGGTATTCCTTCTGACGGTTCTTATGGTATTCCTGAAGGCGTAATGTTCGGTTTCCCTGTAACTTGCGAAAATGGCGAGTACAAAATCGTTCAAGGTCTTGAAATTGATGAATTCAGCCGTGAGCGTATCAACTTCACTCTTGATGAGTTAGAAGGCGAACGTGCAGCAATTGCTGACATGGTTAAATAATTTAGTCTTTTAGATTAAGTTATAAAAAAAGCACCTCAAATGAGGTGCTTTTTTATACAAAAAATACAGGAATAATATATTTTATTTTTATAAAACCTGTTATAAGGATTTAAATAATAATAAATTTTTTAAGGAGTTGCGGAATGTCAGATGTGAACATTACACTGGAAACATTATTCCAGAAGCTAGGACTGGCTTCTGATGAAAAAGATATGGATTCTTTTGTCGATTCGCATCAACTGACTATAGGTGTAAAGTTAGAAGGTGCACCATTTTGGAGTGATGAACAGCGCCAATTTTTAGAAAACTATAAATCAAAAAATGATGAGTGGGCAGTGATTATTGAATTATTGGATGAGCTTTTACATGGTGAATAACTTAATAAGTGTAAAAATAACTGATTGTCTGAAGTTTAAATATTGGTTGTTGCGTATTAAAAAATAATGTCATTTAGAATGAGAAAAGTATTTAAATTATTGGGTTTAAGTTAAGGCTTGTTGTACAAAAAATAACAACCATTCAAATTGTTAGTGTTAGATTCATAGTTGTAAGTAAAGTAAGTCGATGAGATTGAATCATGCTAGATATGGATGTAACACAAGAGTTATTATTTCAACAATTAGGATTGGATAGTTCAGAAGAAGGAATTCTAAAATTTATTAGTACACATCGATTAGATTTAAATACATCGATGCCTGCTGCTGAGTTTTGGACTGATTCACAACGTGATTTTATTGTCAGTCATTGGAAAAAAGATGATGAATGGGCAATGGTGATAGATCAACTGAATGAACAATTGCATGACGATTGATTAAGTTATAAATAGAAACATAATATTTAAACATCGGACTAGTTTTGTTGATGTAATTCTTATAAGCTGATTAAATAATAAACTACAAATAAGTTGATAAGGAGGGCGAAAGCTCATGCAGAACAAACCATCCTTAGAATTATTATTTTCACAACTCGGCTTAGCCAATAGTGCTGCTGCAATTGAGCTATATGTACGTACACATCAACTACCAGCAGATGTTTCACTTCATGATGCACCTTTTTGGAATAAGGCACAGCGTTCACTTCTTATTAGTCATTTAGTTCAAGATGATGATTGGGCAATTTGGATTGATGAGTTAAATCAACAATTACATTTAGATGCTTATAAATTACAACCTGTTTAAACTTATGACCTAAAAAGATAAAAGCCTCGAAAGAGGCTTTTATCTTTTAAAAATTAAAATTTTCAAATTTAATGGAGTTTGCTTTGTAAAATCTGCTTAAACCATTGTTCATCTTGGTATGCTTTAAAAGCAGGGTGTTGCGTCAAAATTTCAAAATCATAAAGTGGTGTTTGACTGTATTTTGTGAGCCAGTGACGAGTCATTGATGGTTCATTCTTCATAGCAGATGCATACGCTAAAAAGAAATAGATATCGCCGTGCTCAAGCTTTGCCATAGGCTTCATAATTTGTTGTGTAATAATGGCATAGCGTTCTTCATGCGTGATTTCAAAGAACATCATGTAGGCTTTTGCCAAATGCAAAGAAAGATTGATATATAAATCGAGAGGCATTTCTTCAAACTCAATACGAGCTTGCTCTAAAAGTACAATCGCTTCTTGTAAAAAGTGAACTTGTTCTTGGCGAATATCACTGATCATGACCAATTGAAGACGTAAATCAGCTCGTTCCAATGCAAGTGTGGGTGTGTTTTCTTGCAAATAAAGTTGGTCGGTTTCACCAATACGTTGAATAATTGTCTTTGTGTTTTCGCGCATCGGAACATCCTCATTGAATCATCTTTACTATATGAGGATGTTTTTATAGATTTAAAGTTACAAGATAGAATCGTTATGGCGCAGCCATGCAGTAATAGATAACCTTTGATGTTTTGCTTCTAATACTTCATGCAGTAAATCACTTTGGAATAATGCTAATCGATTAGGTTTGGGGTGTATGGTGTGCCATTGATTGTTTTTATCTTGTAGACGTAATTCACCGCCCCAATCATCTTGCCAAGTTTCATGTAAATAATAAACGGCAGAAAGAATACGACCATTTTTACCTTGTGGATTATCACGATGCAATGCATAAAATTCACCTGCGTTATAGCAAGCAAAATGTGCTTCTACATTATTGATTCCTAAATAAAATGTACGATTAAATTGTTCTGCAAGTGCATAAAGCATTTTTGTATGTTGATGCGATATTTTTAATTCTTCATGTAGCCATAAAATATGATCGCTACGTATGTTTGAAACAATACCATTTTGAATTGCAGCATCTCTAAACTGGTTTAAGTGAGATGTACATTCTTCTACAAGTTGATGAATATACTCAGAAGAATAAGCATCATCAATGATTGAGAACCCATGTTGATCTAAATCATCTAAGATTTGATCAACATTCCAAGACTTTGGGAGAAGGACTGCTTCCATTAATTAAAACTCAAAAAAATATCTGTTCGCTATTAGAACAAGATATGCTTCTGAATGAAACTAAATTTCATGCTAAAATACTCGTTGATATGAGGAATAAATGAAACATGAATTACCGTCACCATTACCATGCAGGCAACTTTGCCGATGTCATGAAGCATGTATTATTGCTTCAATTACTGACTCGACTCAATGCAAAAGATAAACCTTATCGCTATGTAGATACGCATGGTGGTGCTGGTAAATATGATTTATCGACATCTGAAGCACAAAAGTCTGGTGAGTTTTTAACGGGTATTCACCGTTTAGTTAAACTTGATGACTCTATTAAGCGTAATGCACCCGAAGGTGTTCAACAATATTTAAAAGTTGTTGAAAACATGCGTGAAAATTTTGGCAAAGGTGCATACCCTGGCTCACCATGGTTTGCCTTAGAAGGCATGCGTGAAATAGATAAAGCGACTATTTTTGAAATGCAACGTGATGTTTTTCAACAATTACGCCACAATATTTTTGATAAGCGTGCAGGCTTACATGAGCGTGATGCTTATGAAGGTCTTTTAGCTGTTCTTCCACCTAAAGAAAAACGTGGTTTGGTGATGATCGATCCTCCATATGAAGTGGAGCGTAAAGATTTCCCTCAATTGGTTGAGCTAATTGTTGCTGCATATAAAAAATGGCCTACAGGTGTATTTGCTATTTGGTATCCAATTAAAGACCGCGCGATGATTGAGCGTTTTGAAAAGAAAATGTTTAAAACAGGAATTCGTCGTCAATTGGTATGTGAAGTATGCGTATGGCCAGATGACACACCTGTTGGTTTGAATGGTTGTGGTTTATTGGTTATTAACCCACCATGGAAGTTTTCTGAAGATGCTGATGAAGCGTTACAATGGTTGTTCCCACATTTACGCATGAGCGAAAATGGCGGACATGCTGCTGTACGTTGGTTAGTTGGCGAATAAGTTAAAATAAATCAGAAATGGTCACATTTAGGAATAAACAATGACAAATACAAATAAACCTGAACGGGAAATATCTTCAACGAAAGAAAGTACCTTCGATGGAATTACTTTTGAAGTGGAAGAGGAAGAACATACCCATGAAGGACAGAAAGTAAAGCGTCGTGGTATCTATCTGTGGCCAAATTTGATTACAACTGCAGCGTTGTTATCAGGATTTTACTCGATTATTGCGAGTATGAATCAAGACTATACGCATGCTGTTTATGCAATTTTTATTGCAGCATTATTGGATGGTTTGGATGGTCGTGTCGCACGTGCCATTGGTGCACAAAGCCCATTTGGAGAGCAGTTTGATTCATTGTCAGATCTGCTTGCATTTGGTGTGGCGCCCGCTATTTTAATGTATAGCTGGAGCCTTCACGATTTAGGCCGTATTGGTTTAGCAGCCTGTTTTGTCTATACAGCATGTGCAGCATTTCGTTTGGCACGTTTTAATGTGCAAATAGGAGTGGTGGATAAACGCTATTTTATTGGTGTTGCAAGTCCACTTGCTGCAGTAATGATTATTTCATTGGTACTTGTAGCTCGAGATTTTCCAGAAATATTTGACTTACAAGCTTTTGGTAGTCAAGTTTTTAATGCTGTGATCATCATTGCTGTGGGTTTACTTATGATTTCAAACATTAAGTATTACTCATTTAAAACGGTGGAACGCAAGCGAGTTCCATTTTTTGTTTTACCTATTATTGTCTTTATTTTTGCTGCAGTCACTTACAACATTCCTGTCGGTATATTTGTGATTTCTATCATTTATGCATTATCTGGTTTTGTTACAACATTCTTGGCACGAAATACGTCAAAAACATGATGAATTAGAATGAGGAGTTCGATATGGCATTGTTTTTCGATTTATTGGATCAGTCAAAACAATGTAATCGAGCTTCTCTAAATTCACTCGATCAACTCCCTTATCATGCACCAAATAATAAATATAAAATTACCCATCACGCATTAATCATTCCAAATCTTCCAGCGCCTTTACATTATTTTAATTTTTATAGTTTACTTGGGCAGCCAAGCGCACCTATTTTACAAAATGAAAGTAGTATCAATACTTATGCTTTAGATACAGCTACAGTATTTAATAGTGTAAGTGCACAAATGGCTGGTTCTCTTCACTCATATTCAATTCAAAAAGATTGTTCATTTTTACAAAATCAAATTCAGTTTTCAGATTGTGAACGTATTAGTGGTTCTTTTCCTAATTTCATTATTCAAAGAGAAAGTGAGGAGTTAAGTTTTAAAATTAAAATTACAGCTACAAACACAGTTTCACATTTTTTAAAATTAAGAATGGCGTTGGCAGAATATTGGTCTGTATTGTGCAAATGCGAAGGAGAGATTATTTATAAACAACAAAAAACAAAAATAGACCATTTAGGAACATTTGATTTTGCAAGAACAGTGAATTTTCCATACATTCCTTTTGCTTTTTATAGCTATCTAATTGTGAATCTTAAAAATGATAGACAACTTATTTGTATACAAATTAGAAATGAGATAAATCAAATATTGCAATCACGAATGTATTTGCGAGATGGGGATAAACAAATAACACAGGTTTATGATGAGTGTGTGGAATTTAATATTTATAGAGTCTATCCAAAAATAAAAACACCAAATGGTCTTGATATGTATTTACCTAGAGAGTTCGAGTGGAGGTCTGTGGCAAAAGATGGTGTTCAAATTATTTTGAGTGCACAAAGTCGGGGTGATTTTAAGTTTGGGCTTGGAGCAGGCTATGTTGGCAGTTTTAAATATGTTCTAAATATTAATAATGAAGAAGAAATGGGGGGTGGTGGTTATTGTGAATATATTGATTGTCGTGCTTTGAGGTGGCAAGAGCATAATAAGGACGAAAAAAATTATAGATTTAAAGATGAAATTATTCCATTTATGACCAAAAAATAATAAAAATGGGTGTTTTTGATCGAATAATCACCGCTTGATAGAAGAAAAATAAAAAAAGTGAAAAAGGGGGTTGTATTGGAATGGGAATGCTGTAGAATGCACATCCATCGGCGGTGATGAAGATTAAAACTTCTGATAAAACAGCAACTTAGCACTAAGTGTTAAGATTGGGTTTTAGAAAGAAAGTTTAAAATAATTTAAATTACCAGTTGACTTTCTAGAGAT